>JANQFM010000755.1 GCA_028277865.1 Acidobacteriota bacterium | reverse complement strand
ACTGCCAACTGCCAACTGCCAACTGCCAACTGCCAACTGCCAACTGCCAACTGCCAACTGCCAACTGCCAACTGCCAACTGCCAACTGCCAACTCCTCATTCCTTCATCGCTGCGGCCACCTCCTGCAAGGCTTTCCGCACGTAGACGGGGACCATCTTGTGGCGCCAGGAAAAGTTGAGGTCCGTGTTGTCCAGCGGGCGGGCCGCCTTGAAGCACAATCGGGCCGCCTCCTCGATTCCTTCCCCGTCCAGGGGTCGGCCTTGGAGGGCTTGCTGGGCTTTTTCGGCCAGGAAAGGCCTCGAAGCCACGGCGCCGATGGCGATGCGAATGTCTTGGCAGGCCCGGCCTGCGCTGTCGGGACGGAGGCGCACTGCCACGTTCAGGATGGGGAAGTCGATCGATCCCCGCCGTCGCAGCTTTTGAAAAGCCATGCGGTCGCCGTTGACGGGCGGCAAGTCCACCCGCGTCAGGATCTCGTCGGGACGCTTGCTCAAGTATTGGATGCCGTCGTCGGCGTACAGGTCTTGGGCCGCAACCACCCGCTCGCCTTGGCTGGAGAGGAGATGGATGCGGGCGTCCAAGGCCAGCATGACGGGCGCCAAGTCGGTCGAGGTGACGGCCCAGCAGCGCGGGCTGCTGGGCGCCACCCAACACACCTCCCCCTCTTTCTTCATGCAAAAGTCGATCGACTTGCGCCATTCGTAAGTCTGGTCGTAGTAGTTGCAGCGCGTGTCCAGGCACAGGTTGCCGCCCAAAGTGGCCATGCTCTTCAGCGGCGGGCTGGAGATCGAGCGGGCCGCTTGGGCCAATGCCGGGTAGTGCTCCAGCAGCAGGGGATGGCGCTCCAACTCGCTCAGCGTCCAGTTGGCGCCCAGGGAGATTCCCGCCTGCGGCGAACCTTGCAGCGAATGGAGCTGGCTGAGCTGTTGCAGTCCGATCACCGTGGCGGGCTCCATCTGACGCCGTTTCATCTTGGGCCACAGGTCGGTGCCTCCGGCAACAAGCTGGGCATTCGGGCCTTCATCAGCCAGGATCCGCGCCGCTTCTTGGGGCGAAGCGGGCTGGAAGAATCGAAAATGCGGCAGACGCAGCATTTACTCGTGCCCTCCTTGTGCCTGCAAAGCCGGTTCCCGCTTTCGGGCGGGGCGCTTCTGGGCGCGCCCGTCGCCTCCTTCCCAGGGAGGCGGAACCCAAAGGGGTTCGGGATAGGGAACTGTCGGAAAGCCTTTGGGGCCCAATCGTGCAGCTTGGCCTTTTTGAGCGGCCTGCAGCGCCTTAAGGACTCTTTCCGGCGTCACCGGGATCTCGTCGATGCGCACTCCCAAAGCATCGTAAACGGCATTGACGACAGCCGGAGGGACAGGCAGCAACGGCCCCTGCCCGCATTCCTTGGCCCCGTAAGGCCCCTCGGCGTCGGGGGTTTCGATGAGGAAAGTCTCCACAGGGCACATGTCCATCGAAGTGGGGCTCTTGTAGTCGAGCATGTTGGGGATCTTGTGAACGCCCCTTCGAAAGACCTGCTCTTCCATCAAAGCCTCTCCCAGGCCCATGTAAATGCTGCCCTCCACCTGTCCGATGGCCAATAAGGGATTGACGGCCTGCCCCAGGTCGTGGGCGATCCAGGTCTTGACCGGTGTCACGATGCCGCTCTGCGGGTCGGCTTCGACTTCGATGACGCAGGCTGAATAGCTGTAGGTGGGGCTGGGGCCCACTCCGGCACCCTTGTAGCGCCCCGGCGAACGGGGAGGCTTGTAGCTTCCCACCGTGCCGATTGCGCCGAACTTGGCTTCGGCCAGTTCGATTGCCTCGGCGAAATCGACGCCATGTTCGGGATCCTGGGCATCGAAGAGGCGCCCTTGAGCGGCCGTGAGCCGTTGCAATGGGATTTCCAGCTTTTCCGCCGCCGCAGCATCCAAGAATTCCCGTGCCCGCTGGGCGGCCTGGATTGCGGCGTTGCCGGTCATCAGAGTCACCCGGCTGGAGTAGCTGCCCAGGTCGACAGGGGTCAGGCTGGTATCGCCGGTGATCACCTGCACTTGATCCGGATCGATTCCCAGTTCCTCAGCCACCACATAAGCCAGCACCGAATCCGATCCCTGGCCGATATCGGTGCTGCCGCAAAAGGCGGTCACCAGGCCTGAGCGGTCCAGCTTGAGCTGCACCGCCGACTGGGGCATGCTGTTCCAGTAGATGGGCAACCCCGCGCCTGTCAGGTATGAGCTGCAGGCCAGCCCCACTCCGCGCCCTTGCGGCAGTTGACGAAACTTTTCCTTCCAGCCCGAGGCATCGACCACCTTTTCGATGCAAGACTTCAATCCGATGCTGCGGACCCGCAGCCAATTGGCGGTCAACGAATCGGGTTCGACCAGGTTTTGCAGGCGCAATTCAGCGGGATCCATCCCTAGCTGCTCGGCTGCCTTATCGACAGCGATTTCCAGGGCGAATCGCG
This sequence comes from Acidobacteriota bacterium, assembly GCA_028277865.1. Taxonomy (GTDB): domain Bacteria; phylum Acidobacteriota; class UBA6911; order RPQK01; family DATIPO01; genus JANQFM01. Next base: position 2,759 of record JANQFM010000755.1, on the reverse strand, counting down.
GCTGAGGCGTGCCGTGGCCCCGCTTGGGTCCGCAGGGAGGCTTGTTGGTGAAGACCCGGCAGCCTTCAAACTTGTAGCGGGGAATGTGATAAGTGACGGTCTGCAAAGCCCCCGTGTAAAAGGTGCTGGCCACCCCGTAGCTGCCGAAAGCGCCCCCGTCGAGCAGGCTCCGGAACTGCAGTCCTGTGATTTTTCCCTCTTTGGTGAATCCCATCCGCGAGCGCATCAGTACCGGATGACGACCCCGGTGGCAGTAAAAGACCTCTTCGCGGGTCAGGGTGATCTTGACCGGGCGGCCTGTCTTCATGGAGAGCTTGGCTATGGCGATCTCGTGGTTGAAGGGGTCGCTCTTGCCGCCGAATCCGCCTCCGTTGGGGCAGGCGATGACCCGGATGCGGGATGCGGGCAGGCCCAGCACCTTGGCCAGTGCCCGATGGACATAGTGCGGCGTCTGGGTGGAGGACCAGACGGTCAGCCGGCCGTCGGGCTGAAAGTGCCCCAGTGCCGAATGCTGCTCCAAGGGCAGGTGAGTGTTGCCCTCGTAAAAGGTCACGTCCTCCTGCACCCAATCCGACTTCTCCAAGGCTTCCTCGGTGTCGCCGAATTCGAAGGCCACCAGCTTGTGGATGTTGGGTCCCTGCCCGTAGTCCTGGATGCGGGGCTCCTCGGTGTCCAGCGCTTCTTGAATGGAGAAGATGGACTTGAGGTCTTGGTACTCGACTTCAATGCGCCGCGCGGCTTCTTCGGCAGTCTCTTCGTCTACGGCCGCCACCGCCGCCACCGGGTCGCCCACATATCGGACCTTCTCCGGCGCCAGGGTGTGCTCGTCCTGGGTGACGGGCAGGATGCCGAAGGTGACCGGCAGCTCCGAGCCCGTCAAAACGGCCTGGACCCCCTGCATCGCCTGTGCGCCTGAAGTGTCGATGCGACGGATGAGGGCGTGGGGGCGGGTGCTGCGCACCATCTTGGCGTGCAGCATGCCCGGCAGGGTCAGGTCGTCGGCAAAAACGGTCAGCCCGCTGCACTTGGCGGGGCCGTCCACTTTGGTCAGCGGCTGGCCGATGATCTTGAGGTTTTTGGTGCTGTGTTTAGGCATCGGCGTCTTTTGGGGCTCACGCAAAGGCGCAGAGGCGCGGAGAGAGGCGAAAAGAGAAGCAGAGTTAAACAGCGCACTCCTCTGCGTCTCTGCGCCTCTGCGTGACATTCCCTGCTTTCCTCTCGGCTGCCAATTCGATGGCTTCAAAAATCTTGAGGTAGCCCGTGCAGCGGCACAGGTTGCCTCCCAGTGCTTCTTCAATCTCCTCCCGCGAAGGATGCGGGTTTTCTTCCAAAAGGGCTTTGGCCACCAGCAGGATGCCCGGTGTGCAGTAGCCGCACTGGGCGGCGCTCAGCTCGACGAAAGCGTCCTGCAATGGGTGCGGGTTGCCGTTGTGGGCCAGGCCTTCCACCGTGGTGATTTCGCGATCCTGCATCTCCAGGGGCAGCAGCAGGCAGGAAAGGGCCGGACGGCCGTCCACCAGTACTGCGCAGGTGCCGCACTCGCCCACCTCGCATCCGTGCTTGGTGCCTGTCAGGCCGAGATCCTCGCGCAGCACTTCCAGCAGCGTCCGGGAGGGAAAGGCCGCCGTCTGGTGCTCTGTGCCGTTGACCCTGAGCCGCAATAAGACCTTTTCGCGCCCCTCAGGCATGCATCACCTCCAGGGCTCGGGCTTCCTCCAGGCTCTTTTTCAGCTCTTGAGGGCCGGTCAGCGAACTGGTGAGAAAAAAGGCGAAGTCGTCGGCCACTTCCTCGACGGAAAGATCGCCTTGGGGCGAAAACCACTGCACCGTCCAGTTGATGGCGCCCAAAATGGCCCAAACGGCCACACGGGCGTCCTGTTCGTAGAAGTCGCCCGAGTCGATCCCCTGTTGGACCAGCCGCCGCAGCATTGCCTCGTACTCGTCGCGGCGGGTGATGATTTCCTTGAGCTGATCTGCGGGCAGCCCCCGAAACTCGATATGGGCCGACGATGCACTCAGTTCGTCCAGCATGCAGCGGATCTGGGAGACGATCAGCTGATGCAGTTGAACGGGGCGGGGAAGCGGCTCGGCCAGGATTTGTTGAGCTTCGTCCAGCAGGCGTTCCAAGGAGAAGCGCTGGCAAAAGTAGAGCAACTCCTGCTTTGAACGGAAGTAGTAATAGAGGTTGCCCTTAGTCATGTCCAGAGCCTCGGCAATCTCCTCCATCGTGGCCGAAGAGAAGCCCTGACGGCTGAAAGCCGCTCCCGCGCTGCGCAGGATTTCCAGACGGCGCGCTTCGTACCTGCGGTTGTGCTTTCGTTTTGACTCTACGTTCAAAATTTGACCCCGTGTTCAAATTTATCATGGGAAGAGGATCGGCGCAACCAGGCTAATCGGGTTCGACGTCAGCCAGATTTCATGCTTGCGCTCTTGCGGAATCCCGGCTATGAAACATCGCTCCACGGAGTCAAGCTCCGCGGTGGCGATAACGATTTTTCAACGGGATCTGGTTGCTAAACACGGCCCGACCGGGACGAACCCGGCACGCGGCCCACAAGGGTCGTCGCAGGAATTCCTCATCTCATTCAGCGGTCCTAATTGCTGCTGGCCGCGTTGAGCGCGCCTCTTCAAAAACCGCCCGCAGCAGCTTCATGCAGGCCTGGATGACCTCTTCCCGGTGCCCCATTCGGTAGAGCTGGACCAAGGCGGGGGCGGCGTTGATTTCCAGGATGACGGCTTGTCCGGGGTCGGATTGCAGG
>JANQFM010000704.1 GCA_028277865.1 Acidobacteriota bacterium | reverse complement strand
TTGTCGGCGCCGAAATGCGAATTCCACAACGAGTAGCTCACCAGTGCGACCCTGGGCGCGCCGGGTTCATCCTCCCCGGCTGCGAAGCCACGCCCCATCAGTGGCGCCACACCCAAGACTTCCAGAAAGTTGGCGCTGATCATGAGTCCGTTGACGCGGATCGAGTCCTGATCCGTGCTGAGCAGCATGGCCAGGCCGTTGTTGCGGCTGCGGATGCGGAATCCGGCCAGCCCCGAAAAGATGCTCTGCTGCTTCTTCCACTCGTGAAAGCTGGCGCCGGTGATGGGTACGAAGGGCGGGCCGAAGACGGGCGAGCTCTCCCAGAACAAGGCCAGCTGGTGGGGATCATCGTAAGGAAGGGAGCGGATCAGGATCGAATTGACGGCACTGAAGATGGCCGTGTTGGCGCCGATTCCCAGAGCCAGGGTGGCTATGATGGCCAGCGTCACTCCCGGAGAGCGGAGCTGGATCCGCAACGCGTACTTCAAGTCCTGGAAAGTCGACCCCATATGACCTTGCCCCTGAATTGAGAAGGCGGCAGCAGCTCACCGAGCCAGGTTCCTTTCCGGAAGCCCCGATGCGGTGTGCAGACGTTCGCCGAGATTCCCGATGGCCGCTGGCCAATGGCGGGAACATCGTGCCTGTACGCTCCGGGCTAGCCCCAACCGGAAAGCCCAGCCTCAGATCATCGGACCCGCAAAAACCCGGACTGACAGGCCGGGTTCGGACCTTGCGGGCAGCCCATCAAAGGGATAGCTGATTCAGCCCCTTCAGTCATGGCCCATTGGGCGCAAGACACATTACTAATGGTTTCATGCCGACCAAGTCAAGCTTATGTGCGCAAAAAACCTTGCCATCCTTAGCAAGGCCTGCCCTGGGGCCGATTCCGAACCTCTGTTTCCGAATTTCACCTCCAAAACGCCTTCTGGAGCACTCCCAGGGACTGGCGTCAAAGTTCGCGACAATGAGTCACCTTCAGCAAGTCTAGTTTGAATTAACGAATATAGGTATTTCCGACGAAGTGCACTCCAACCCCAAGTTCAAGTCAGGGTTGCCGCCAGCCCGTTGATTGTGCAATCCGCCCCCTGGGTTCACTCTCGGTCAAAAAGCCCTTGCCCGTGGCCTGCCGACCACGCCGACATCTCTCGCCAGCCCCTAGATTCATCATAATTCATCTTCGACGATTGCGGGAACTTTTTTGCACATGACGACTATTGGCGCAGCGACGAGCATAGGCTGCCTGACTTGGCGGTGTGAGCCGTAAAGGTTACCCTGCGGGGGCATACGGGCATGTGCTTCGTCATGAGGCTGTCGCCAAGGTTGCTTCTTCCAAAAAACAATCGCTCTTCTTCCAGCGCCCCTTCAGGGCGCATCATGCGCTGCGGGCCTGTTCCGGTGGCTGCGCCGGGACGGCTTGCCCACCGGCTAATCTCCATGACCCCTCCGGGATCGGCTCATCGTCGGGTTTCATCGCTTTCGCTTCCGGCCAACTGCATGGTTCACAGGAAACTGCCGGCTCCGAAGAAGCCCAGGACATTAGCCGGTGGCTTCGCCGCGGGGCGGCTCTGCCACCGGAATTGCCACAAAAACAAGCCGTGCCCCAGAGGGGCACCCGAGTCATTGGGTGAGATGCCTTAAAACCCAAAGCCGAAATGAGCTGCCACAGTGAAGGATCCCTCGGTTTCCCCTCCGATGGTCTGCCAGCGAACGGGCAGGTCCAGCTCGGCGTAGAAGGAGACCTTTTTGTTGATCGGAACGCTGTAGTTGATCAGGGGCGTGAATCCGACTGCGTTGGCATCGACCTCCCAGGCCGCCCGTACCCCCAGGGCGAAGTTATTGGGCAGGCCGAAGATAAAGCCTGGATGAACCAGCAGATCGGTGCGGATGGGGTCGGTGTTGACCAGGGGAACGAGCTCCATGTCAAAGGTGACGTTGTCAGCCACTTTGAGCCCCAGGCCGAAGGGGAAGCCGATGACGAAGTCGTCGGCAACGGTGATCGTTTCGCCATCGACGCGGGTGACCAGCGGGATCACGAAGCCGAAATGCCCGCCGACATCCTGCGCCTGCAGCGGAGTGGTCAGGGGGATCAGCAGCACAAGGCCGCACAGGCAGAATTTGGTGGTCCAGTTGCTTTTCATTTGGTTATTCCTTTCATGATTTGTGATTGCTTGGTCTTGAGGAAAGAGCCCCAAAAAAGGGCCTCTGCGCAAGCTCCTTGGAAAGTGATGGGACAAAGCCATGAGCGCCTCCCGGGCGGATTCGGTCAATCTTGCTGCATGCCTGATTGCACTTGGAACGCGGCGCTATAGGGACGTTCCAGGTTTTTCCCGGCCATGTCGTATATCTCGGCGCCCACCGTCAGGCAGTGATCGGCCTGAGTTACGACGGATTCGAAGGGCGTAAAAGTCCAGCGGTCCCCTGTCGAATTGGAGGTGATCCGGCCGGCGATCGGGGGTCCGCTCCCGTTGCAGCCTCCCTGTCGGGGATAGACGACAAGGGTCTTGGAGTTGACGTTCATGACCGGTTCTGAAAAGAAGGCTGTCACGCCGCCTTCGGCAGCCGCTTCGACTGACAGGACCAAGGGCGGGGGATTGACTTGCTCGACTTCGCCGGCGAAACCGATGGGGATGGTGGTGTCGCCTTGGCTGTTGGCGGCCTCTTCCGCGATCCGAAAATTCCACACGGCGGGACTTTGGGTGCAGTTGCCGCTCCCGTCGCAAATCCCCGCCTCGATGCGGGCGCTGTAGGCCTCTCCCCCGTTCAGGAAGACTTGATGGGTGAAAAGGCCCCAGGTGCTGTCCCCGATCTGGTCGACAAAGGCGGGCAGCTGGCTTCCTTCGGAATCGAAGAGCCTGAAAGTGGTGTGGTCGATCCCCTGGACGGGTTCCGAGAAGATGGCCTTGACAACCGTGTCCTTGTGCGCCTGCTCGGCGTCCGCGACAGGGTAGGTCGCCAGGCGGGGCGCAACATCGTCCAGGCGTCCCCCCTTGATCCGGATCAGCCAATTGCGGACCTCCATGGGCACGGGAGGCGCCCCCTCTACGGCAGCAGGCTCGATGGAAGGCTTGCGGCCGTCGCAAGCGGATTGGAGGACGCAGGGCTCCAAGACCGAATCGGTGTCCAGGTCGGCCAGGTTGCCCAAGAACTTCTTGGCCACCACGGCCTCCAGGGATTGGTAATAGACCGCCGCCGTGACCGCCACCGGCCCCTTCAAGCCGGAGGGAATGACGACGGAGTAGCGATCGAGCAGGAGGCTGGCGTCCGGATGGAGCAGGGGCCGCAAGCGGGTGTCCTTCAGGTAGGCATCGTCAAACAAGTCCCCATCGCCGTCGAAATCCCGGAATTGCGGCTTGCTTTCCGGATTGGCGCGGCTGATGACTTGGCCGCCCTCGTCGATGGGCTGGCCGTCGGAATTGACGACCAGGTTGAGCGGATGAGCGTAAACCAGGTCCAGGGTGGGGCAGCCGTCCCCCACGGAAGCGATGGCCTTGAACTGGACGGCATAAGGATCGGCAGAGCCGGCAGGAATCTTCCACTGGTCTTTGCAATCCGGGAAATTGGGGTCTATCTGATCCTCCCGGGTCAGGTAGCCCACTCCCAGGGATGTCCGGCCCCACTCGGAATCGTGAATGAGAAGTTCCTGGCCGCTGGCCAAGTCGAAGGCTCGCACTGCCACCCAGGCGGCCCTCCCTTCGGGGAAGCCGGTGGGGAACTTGTGGCCGCTTCCGCTGTTGGCCACGCGCACCTTCAGGGGTGCCTGGGTGCCGGCTTGGGCGCTCTCGGGCCCGGACAGATCCAAGTCAAGGACGTTGCGCAGGCGGTCCCAGGCCAGTCGGGCATGCTGGGTCGGCGGCCCTTTCGGCCCCACGTTGGTCCAATAGGCGTTGTAGTAGAGGCTGTCGGGGTCATCGGAAGAGAAGCTGAAGACGGACAATTCGGGATAGGGCTGCACGCTGCCCATCTCGTCCACGCTGGCGCCGATGAGCTGGGGGATGTAGGCATTGCCGCCGATGAAGTGATGAGTGGCGTAGACGGCTCGGGGCGGCGCATCCGAGGCAACTGCCTTGCTCAAGGGCGGCCGGGGGGTGCCCTGGCCGTCATAAAGCGTTTGGGCCGTGCCCGGCTGGTCATAGTCCTGCTGCATGTGGCAGGTTTGGCAGTCGCGCTTGAAGGCGGGATCGAAGTTGGAGTTGCCGGGGCGATCCGCATAGCGGCTGTAAGCCCACTCGGTATAGGTCCTTTCGATGGGAAACCCGCCCACCCACTTGCCTTGGCCGTTCAAGATGGTCAGGGGGTTGGTCACGTCGTGACAGGCGGCGCAGTACTCGGCCCTGCTGTAAAGCACCTGGCGGAAGCCCCGATGCTTGGAGTCGTATGCCTCCAGGTTCTGGTAGGGGATCGGGCGGTCGAAGACCCCGCTGAGATAGTCGTCCTGCCCCTCGGGATGAGCCGGGGAGGACAAGGGCCCCAGGCGCTCGGATAAGGCGATGGCGCGGGGAGAAAGGCGAAAGCTCCCGGCGCCGACTGCGTAGCCCAGGTTGAGGCTGTCCGGGTCGGGAACCTGGAATGCGTCCTGGCGTGCGGGCAGCGATTCCGCTGAAATGTCGGGGAGGCTTGCCGGATCTTGGGAGTGAACCGGGTGGAGGGCATAGTTGTTGAATGGGGTCAGGCGCGATTCTGAGATGCTGTGGCAAAAGGCGCAGAAGAGCCCGCTCTTGCCCGACTCGGTATTGCGCAATTGAGCCTCCAGTGTCGCGAAGGCGATGCCGGTCCCATTGTCGGAAGTGGGATCGAACTTCGGGTCCAGCCGGCCGTGCTCCATTCCCGAGGATTCGTCGGCCCGGACATTGTGCAAGGGGATGTTGTCGATATAGTTGGTGGGCATGTGGCATCGGGAGCAAAAGCCGTCCAGCAGCGAACCGGAGCGAGCGGTGGTGAAGGCCTCGGTCCCGCTCTGAAAGGTGGAGGAGCATCCGTCCCCGTCAGCGAAGGGATTGGGACGGGCCCGGCGGCTGCCGTCGGGAGGGTCAGGCGTGCCGCAGTTGCCCTGGGTCGAGGTCTGGCGAACCGAAAGCAGGTAGGCGCCTCGCCAGGCGGGGTCGCGCCAGGAATTGGACATCATCGAGCCATTCCATTCGGCAAAGATTTCAGCGTGGCACGACTGGCACTGCCCGGCATGGTTTTCGTCTTTCCAATACTCCTCAAAGGGAGGTGGGAAAGCTGTCGCTTCGACCGTATCATAGGGCGACGGCTCCGGAATCCGGTTGGGAGCTTCGGCAAACGGCTTGGAGGGCGGGTAGGCCAGCCACACCACACCAGCCAGGACGGCTAAAGAAACTAAAACCCTGAAACCCAGAGTTGATGAAGCTTGTTTTCCAAACATTTCTTGTTCCTAATGTTTTTGCATTGCACAGCAAACATTGCTCTATTTAAATCCTGGCAGGACAGGTTTTATTTCAATTTCTAACCTCCTTACGTCAATTCTACATTTTTAGACCTAAGAGGGGTTGACTCTACATCATTCCGTGAGTAGAATCCAGTACATTATTTATTGAAAGATATTATCTAGTGTCTTTCAATATAAACAAAAATTGTTGCTTTTAGATAATTACGGATTATGAAAACAAAGTCGTTAGCGAGTTCTCTCATTGGAATCCTCGGGATGGGATTGGCATGGGGCGCTCCGGCAGACTTGGGCGATGCAGCGACTATCTTCAATCGAAAGTGCGTCAGCTGCCACACTGTCGGTCAAGGGGTCCGGGTCGGCCCGGACCTGAAAGGCGTCACCCAGCGGCGCGACCGGGATTGGCTGATCCCATTCATCCAGTCTTCGCAGACGGTGATCGAATCGGGCGATCCCTATGCCGTCGATCTCTTCCAAAAGTTCAAAGGCCAAGTGATGCCGGACCACGGCTTTACGGCTGATCAGATTCAGGGCTTGCTGGAATTGATCGACAAGGGAGGCCCTCAGGCGCCGCGCCAAAACCGTCTCGCCTCCACAGCTTCGGATGAGGAGATCCGTTTGGGCGAGGATCTCTTCCTAGGCCGGGTGCGGCTGGCCAGCCGGGGCGCCTCCTGCTCCTCTTGCCACAGGGTGACCAAAGACGGCAAGGGGATCGGAGGGACACTGGCACCCGACTTGACAAGGGCACATTCCAAGTTCAAGGACAAGGTGCTGGACGGGATGCTCCGTAAGCTCTGCATTCCGAGGGAACCCGAGAGGGGATTCCAGGAGCATCTGACCGATGAGGAGTCATTTGCCCTCAAGGCTTTTCTCTTCCAGGCCGACTCTCAGTCAGGCGACCGCACTTTGAGCCTCATGGAGGCGTCGCTGGGATGGGATCTTTGGGGGATTCCCCAGATTGGGTTGGCCGCCTTGGCCCTGCTGGCGGGAAGGGTGGGCCGGGTGGTTCGCAGAAAACGGGAAACCGTTTAGAGGCCTCGATCCAGGTCTGCTGGCCCGGATTTCTCACGGGTTGCCGTAGCGGGTGCCGCCGAGTGCCTTACAAGCGAGGCACCGCTGCATGAACGGCAAGGGCAGGCGGCATCCTTGCGAAGGCCTGCAAAGGGACTGCGGTGGACTAATCGATCCACGCAGTGCAGGCGGCAAGGCGGCCCGGAGTGTCGATTTGTCTCAGGGAAGGGTCGGAACACCTGTCTCATCCAGCCGCAGAGATCTGTTATGAGCGACCAATTGTTGTTCGCACGCTCACCTTACATTGCAGTGGCCGTGTCCTTGCTGATGCTGATCATCGGCTACCTGCGCTTCGGACGAGACCGCGCCAAGCTTTCCGAGCAGTTTTCGGAAATCAGTCAGGCCTTCCGGCGTCCGGCCCTGTGGCAGGCCGGGTTGCTGCTGGTGGTTGCCGGGCATTTAGCGCTGATCTTTTTGCCCGGTCGACTGCTGGAGTTCAACGACGTTCGCTCCGGCTCGATCGGTTTGGAGGGGATCACCATCGTAGCCGGGTTTCTGGTTTTGACAGGCTTGCTGCAAGTCCTCTGGCGGATGGCCCGGCGGCTCACGACGGCTGAAACAGTATATGTGACTATCCTGGTGCTGTCAGCGGTTTCAGGACTGCTGACCGGAATCCTCTACCGCTGGAGTACGAGTTGGTCGCCGGTGACTCTGACTCCCTACGTTCATTCCTTGTGGCGCCTGGATCCTGCCATTGATCTCATTGCCGGGATGCCGTTCCTGGTCCGGCTGCACATTCTGTCAGCTTTTGCGCTGGTTGCCCTCTTCCCTCTCACTCGCCTGTCCGTGATCGTGCATCTTCCTGTCCACCTCATCCTGTCTCCCCTTTTGGCGGGCATTGTCAGTTTGCTGGGCAGGTTGCGCGACGCTTTGGCAGCCAGGGGCCGCCGAGCTGTTCAAACGGCTTCGGCTTGGTGGGAAGCGGAATACGAATAGGGGTCTGATGAAAAGAGCATGGATGGTGCCCAGCCTGGTCGTGCTGATAAGCCTGGGGCTTGCCGGTGGCGGATATGCAGCCTGGGAGCTTTCTCGAGTCGGCATTCACCAGGGCTACTCCCCCCGCCAACCCATCGCCTTTTCCCATCGGCTTCATTCGCAGGAGAACCAGATTCCCTGCCTGTATTGCCACTCGGGTGCAGAAAGAAGCCGCCATGCCGGCATTCCGCCCATGAATGTGTGCATGAACTGCCACTCCATTCTGAGCAAGGCGACCACCGATATTCAGCGGCTCAAGGAATCCGTCCAGCAGGGGAAGCCGATCGAGTGGATCCGGATTCACAAGCTGCCTGACTTCGTTTACTTCAGCCATCAGCGCCACGTGCTGGGAGGTGTCCAGTGCCAGGATTGCCATGGTGCAGTCGAGTCTGCACAACAGGTGAGCCAGCATGCTTCCCTCACGATGGGGTGGTGCCTGGACTGCCACCGGGAACGCCAGGTTGTCCCGCAATGGCAGAGGTCGCCTCTGCAAGGGCAGGGCACTCAGGCTGTCGCTTCGGGAGGCCTGGACTGCGGCAATTGCCACCATTGACGACGGAGGGGGAGATTGAGCGAAATGCCCGAGAGGAAACGGTCGCATTCAAAGAAGGCTGTAAGCCCGCCTGACCACAGGCATGGGCCGGAGCGCTCCCCGGATGCCTTGTCGCCGCCCGAGCCAAGCGGTACCAGCCGACGCAGCTTTCTGGAAACCATGGGCTTTTTGACGGCGGCCACCTTGGCCAGCTGCAGCCGGGCTCCGGTCGAAAAGGCCATCCCCTTTTTGAACCAGCCTGAGGAGATCGTGCCTGGAAGGGCCAGC
>JANQFM010000702.1 GCA_028277865.1 Acidobacteriota bacterium | reverse complement strand
GAACGGTTCCATGCTGGCCAGGGAAAGGGCCAGGAATTTGACTCGCGTTGTGGCTACGCCATCCTTGCTGAAGACCGCATCATCCATGCGATGGATGATGGTGTCGGCCTCCCCCAAAATACCCGCCGGAACTGTTTCAAGCCCGCCGCCTTGAAAGCGGATCAGGCCCGCGAAAGGCTGCGATCCCTCGCAGAAGAAACCCGCCGGGATGGGGTCTTCCTTAAAGCTGGAATAGGTGCCGCTGGTGGGATGAGTCACCCACATGTCGATGCCGCTGTGAATGACATCCTCGGGGTTGACCAGGTCGGCCCGGTCGTCGTCCCGTGAAGACGATGCCAAGGCCGGTGCGGCCAACAGCACCGCCAGTGCAATACAGCATCCGACCGCAAGGGCGGAATTGAACGAAAGCTTCATGAAATCCTCCTTGTTGAAGACATTCCCTAGAGAGCCGACTCAACGAAGCCCCCAATTTGAAGGCAACACCGGCTCTGTGCGCAAACGCCCTGCGCTGAGAACAGAGGTGATTGTATCTGCACATAACAGGGCAAGTCAAGGATTAATTGATATTATGAAAAATGAACAACGTTGTGGCGTTAGAACAACAAAGTGGATGTGACAAATATCGGCAGCCAAAGTCGCTCAGGTACATATTCGGTTAGAATGTCCCAACACTGCTGGTGAGCTTCATCACTCCCAATCCTCCAACTCGCCCATCAGGGCCTCATAGCGCTGCAGGATGGCGTGGCGCTGGGTTTGGAAAGCCCAGAAGCCTGCCGTGAAGAGAAGTCCGGTGACCAGAAAGAGCAGCCCCACCAGCAGCTGGATGTGTTCGGCCGGCTGGTATCGCGCCATTTGGATGAGGACGGCCAGTGTGTTGAAGACGAAGAAGAAGGTTCCCAGGTAAAGGTAGATGCGGATGCGCAGGCTGATTCCGGCCAGCACTCCCAGCAATGCCACCATGGCCGCCACCAGCGGGTAGCCGAACGAATCCTGGAAGGCCACCAGGTTGTAGAAGGCCGAGGAACCCAGCAAGGCAATGCTGCAAGCCAGCCGGACGTTCTTCTTTTGCCTGTGGCTGAGGCGCTCGCGCAGCAGGTGGGCCAGGATCAGCACACTGCTGGCGACGGGGAAGATGTAAAAGAGCGGGTGGAGCAGATCGAAGTCGAAGAAGAGCAGGAAGAGAGCCGCATTGGCAAAGGCGAAGGAGGGGATCAGGCTGGACCTGCCCTGCTGACGGGTCCGCCAAGCGTAAAGGATGGCGACGATAACCGATCCGCTGAAGCCGTGCAGGGCGCCCTGGTCCCGGTAGTCCAGCAGCAGCATCAAGGCCCATCCGATTAAGGCGTAAAGCTGGCTGGCGCGGGAAAGGAATCTGTCGAAAGTTCGGGTGTTGCGGCGCAGAACCTCGCGGATTCCGGCTGCTGCCGCCGCCAGTCCCAGCAGCAGGTAACCGTCCAGCACCGATCCAATCTGCAACAGTTCGGACAACTCCGCCTTCCAGCGCAGCAGTCCCAGGGCGGAAATGATAAGAACTTCGCCGAGGGTGGCCAGGGAGACGGGGCTTAAGGGGGTTGGGCGGCCTTGTTCGCGAAGCCTGCCGTAGCGGACGGCTCGGCGTACGCAAAGGGCGGCGCAGATGAGTACGACCGCTTCCAGGGCCGCCAGCCAGGGCCAGTCAAAAAGCAGGCTTGGGCCTTCCAGGACGAATCCCAGCGCCGCGATCAAAACAGCCGCCAGGGAGAGCTCAAAAACGGCCTGCTCGCTCTTCTCTTTCCAGTCATGCAGGACGCTTTTGGGGGGCGGAACGGTCCGCTTCAAGACCCCCCGCAGCAGCAGGGGAAGCCCAGTGCAGCTCAGCGACCAGGCGGGCAGCAGGAAAGTGCCGTAGCCCTGCTGCCAGCAGAACCAAAAATAGCCGCTCCAGAAGATCCACAGGTAATGAGCTTTTCCTTTTTCGACGTTGAAGGGCCGGTCGGGGATCAACGCCCAGCAAAGGAAGGCGAAGAGCAGGAAAGCGAAGGAATCGAGCCTCAGCAGTCCGCCTTGCAGCAACGCAATCACCAGCAATCCAACCACTGCCAGAAAGGCTTTATCGGGGATCCAGTCTTTGCGCACGGGTTGCCGGCGCAGCCAGGTTGCCACGGACAGCAGGGCACACAGGCCGGCAGCCAGGATTCGCCAGTCGATCTGAGGATAGAGAATGGGTGCAGCCAGGCTGAGCAAGGCTGCGGCTTCCAAGAGCGCCAAAGGGACTGTCTCTCGCCTCCAGGCATAAAGAGGCCCTGCCATGGCCAGCCCGACGAAGGGGAGGGCTGTCAGATTGCCCGGATCAAAGAGGAGCAGCAGAGGGATGGAGATCTGCGAGGCGCCGGCGGCCAGCAAGAAGGCTTGTTGGCGGTAGGCCCGATCGGCTGGGCTGGCAAGCCCCGCAAAGCGTTGCAGCTGTGCCCGCAAGGGATTGGGGAGGAAGAGCAGGGCCAAGATGAGGTGTCCGATGAAGACGGCGCCGGCGGCTTCGGCGGGCTGAGGCAGGTTCAAGCCGAGCGCTTGGCAGGCTTGAACGGTGCCCAGGATCAACCCGGCGGCAGCCGCAGACGTCCCGCCCAGCGAAAAGCCTGCCCATGGCCAGTGCCGGTTGAGGCGAAGCGCTGCCAGGCCCAGCATTAAAAAGGCCGGGGCGTGGCGCAAAGGGGCGGCTGCAGCCAGGGAGAGATTGGGGAAGAAAAGGGACTCGAAGAGCGGATGGCAGATGGCGACGGCTGCAGCGACGGCCAGCAGGCAGGCAGCTTCAATACGGCGCCGGGAGTGGGCAGGGCGCAGTTGCAGACGGGCCAGCTTGTACAAGGCGGGCACCAGAGCAATGTAAGCCAGGATGCCGGGCACTGGAATCAATCGGATGGATAGGGACCAGAAGACGAATACGGCAGTTGCAGTTGCGCAGGCCCGCAGCAATTTGCTCACCATGCCCGCTTCTTTGGCAATAGGGCGGAAGAGCGCTCGCGGGTAGCGCAGATGGAACGCCGCGGCTGCTGCCGCCGCAACGGCCAAGCAGAAGTTCAAGGCAGGAATAGCCGTTCCTCGCGTGATTGCCGGAGCACAAAGCAAGCTGAGGGCCAGCCCGACGAACCAAAGGGCCAGCCATAGGCGGGCCGCCTTGGCGTAGCTTTGCAGAAGATGGCGCCGCCGCATTGCCAATACAATGGAAGAGGCCATCAGAAGGAGCGTTGTGGCGCTGAGCAGGTCGAGGGTCATGGTGAGGGAATGCCCGCCAATTTCGATTCTCCACACCCAAAAACTCCATCCCCAGAAGATGGCCAGATGGGTCAGCACGAGGTGGCTCCAATGGTCGGACCGGCGCACCAGGAAGCGATGGATCAGGGCAGCCGAAAGGAGTGCCTGGAGTCCGGCGTGAACTGGTGTCGCCGCGGTCAGCAGCCAGTCGGCGACCAACCCGAGCGGCACGAAGGCATAGAGGAGCCAGAGCGAAGTCTGCCGCAGCGGTTGGCTGATGATCCGGGCCAAAGGATGGGCCGGGGATTGCATCCTCTCGGAGGCCATCAAAAAGACAGCCAAGGCGATCAATGCCGAAGTGGGCCGCATGTCCCAGCCCAGGCTCCAAATGAGGGCCGCGGCAAATCCCAGCAGCGGCGCCATGGCCACCCAGGTAAAGGCGGCCTCCCGACGCCGCCAGGCCATCAGGGTCCAAAAGAGGATCTGCAGGGGGAGTGCCAGAGCCAGCTTGGGCTGAAGGGTCAATGGCGCCAGTGCAAAAAGCGCCCGCAGCAACCCGACGCCGGCCAGCAACAGGGAGATATTCTCGAATGGCTTGAGGACGAAGTCCTGTGAGACGAGCAGAAGCTTGTTAGCGGCGGGGCGGCTGTTTTCTTGGTCTTTAGGTTTCCCCAGCAGCCCTTGCAGCGGGGCGGCACAGGCCAGCACGGCCAGTGCGCACACTGTGGAGCCCAGCCCTGATTCCAGGCGGATTCCCCATTCCATAGCCAGCCGGAAGGCCAGCAGCCCGACAGGCAAAAAGGAAAGGTACACGGGCAAGGCCGAACCGGTTCTGCGGGCCAGGCCCGAGAGGGCGATCAGCGCAGCCAGGGTGCCGATAAAATGACCGGCATCCAGGCTGCCCGAACTCAGGGCCTCCACCTGAAGCAGTCCGGCTGCCAGCGAGTAGCACCAGAGCAGGCTGGCGCTGGAGCGTCGGGCCAGGGGGTGCGGCACCAGGCTGGAGATGGCCAGGCAACTCAGCGCCAGCAGGCTTAGGAAAAGCCAAAAGGGAGTTTCCCAAAGCAGGCATAGGTAAAGGCAGGCCGGGGTCCAAACCAGGTTGAAGAGCCAAAGCCGTCCGCTTTGGCGGATCAGTGCGCGATATCCGACAGCGGATCCGGCAACCAGCACCAGAAGGGGGGCCATCCCGATCGGGCCGGAAAGCGGATTGAGCAGAGCCGCGGCAGCCACCAGGGCTGCGAAAAGGGGCCATCCCAAGGTCAGGCTGCGAATGCGGGCCTCCAGGACGGATTCCAGTACGGAGATAGCCGCCAAGGGCAGGATCATGGTCCACAGAAGTGGGGTGCCGCTCATCCCCGCCACATCTGCCAACGCCCAAGTGAGGACCGGCAGGTGCAGGGAAGCGATCTCCAGCGCCCAGCCCTCGCCCAGCTTCTTCCATTGCAGGAACCAGAAAACGCAGGCCAGGGCCACAACCAAAGGCAACAGTGTCGGGCTGTTGAGCCCCAATAGGATTCCCAGCAACGAGAGGCCCATCGCTGCAAGGCGGGCCTGAAGCCCCGTCCAAAACCGTCCAATTGCCCAGGCCGCCGGCTGCAGCAGCAGGGCTACCAAGCCCGCCTCGGGCAGGGTCCGCGACAGCAGGCAAACCGCTGCAGCAGAAATCAGAAAATGGCTCAACAGAGCGGAACGGGCGATCGGGAAGGCGCCTTGAGCTACTTTGGCGGCTTCGAGCAGCCTCCAAACAAGAAGGGAGAATCCGCCCAGAAAAAAGAGGGGACCCCCCACTCGCAGACCAGCCATAGCCGACACGAAGAGCAAGGCGTTGCTGGAGAGCAGAAAGACGGTTGGGTCATGTCCCAGCGGCTGCCGAAGCCGTGGGGCAATCCAGAAAACGGCCAGGCAGGCCGCCAGGGCCATGGCCGCACCGCCGCCGATTGCAAGCCCTGCCGCCAGCATGAAATGGAAGGGGATGGAGAGAAAGCTCAAAAACCCGAACTGGACGACAACGGTGGGCGCAGCCTTGCTGCCTTCCTTCTGCAGGGAACCGCACAGCCAGGCAGTGGCCAGGGTGAAAATGGCCAGCGGCGGCGCTCCGATCAAAAAGCCCGAAAGGCGCCCTTGACCGTAAAGCCACATGGCCAGCAGCAGCCAGGCCGCAGTCAAGGATACGGCACCGATCACGCCCATCCAGTTCTCGCTCAGAAACGGCTTCAGATACTTGTTCCAGCCGCTTTGCTGCTGCACCAGACGGTCCTGGACCGCCAGCTTGGGCGCGGAGGCCTCCAGGAATTCCGGTTCTTCTTCAAGGACCGGCAAGCCGGGCTTCTCCGGTTTTGTGTCAGCCTTGTGCGGGAGCGGTTTTGTGGGAACAAGGGCAGCCTGCTTGTGGAGTGGGTCCACAGACTGCGGCGGAGATAGGGGCGCCGCCTTTGGAACTTCCACAACATTGGGCAGGGGCGGCGGCGGGGTATGCGCGGGGGTCGCGGCTGACTTGGAAGCGGCCTCCCGCTCTTGAATGTCTTCCTGAAGCCAGCGGCGGAAAGGCTTGAGCGGGACGGGCGGCGAGTCTTGCTCCAAGGCGCCGACCAGCTCTTCCAGTGGAGGTGCAGGGCTTTCCCCAACAATCTTCTGGCTCAGCGAATCGAGCTGGCTGGCGACGACCTCATACTCAGCCAGGCTGATCTTTCCGGCTTGGCGGCGCATCCAGGCCACTTTCTTGAGCTGTGCCAGCTGGACGATGCGTTTTTCGGCCTCAGGCTTCATGCGGACCTCCTGTTTTCGGGCCGTTATTAAAGGGAAAACGCTGCAAGGTATCGGGAATCCTCAGAGAATTCACGCGGAGGCGCGGATGCGTCGCGAAGGCGCTTTCGCGCGACGCCAATCCTTTCGACCCTGATTACTCCGTGTACTGCAGCCAGCGCATGGTCCGCTTTGGGCAAGGTTTGCTAGGCCCAGATCCAGACCCCAGAGGCCCGCAAGATGCGGGCGCTCCCGGTCTATCTTGAACCCGGAACCTGGAGCCCGGAGCCTTGGCCTGAGGCGCCGCCTCGCCCAGACGCTGGAGAAAACACCGGGTCGATTGGAACCATTTTTGATCTATATCGTAATTACTTGCGGTGCTAGTAAATTGAGGCCATGGCTGCAAAATCGCTCGGTGAATTCGAACAAATTGTCTTGCTGGCCGTGCTGGCTTTGGGCAACGAGTCCTACGTCGTGCCCATCATGTCGGAAATCCTGAAGCGGACGGGCAGGAAGACTTCTCACGCCGCGGTCTACGTCGCCCTGACCCGCTTGGAGGAGAAAGGGCTCGTGGTTTCACACTTGGCCGAACCCACGGCTGAGCGAGGAGGACGGGCCAAGCGCTTTTTTCGAGTGCTGCCCGAGGCAGTCGCACGGCTGCGTGAATCCCAGAGCGCGATGCTGGCGATGTGGGAAGGCGTCGAGGAGATGAGGTGAAAAGCCACTGCTTACCGCCCCGCCTTACGGCCCGATGGCTGGCGCGTTTTCTTCCCCCGAGGCACCGGGAAGATGTGCTGGGCGACCTCGAAGAGGCATTTCGCGCCATGGCGGCCCTCAAAGGGGGAGCAGCCGCAGGTTGGCGTTATCGAAAAGAAGCCCTGCACTTCATGGCCTGGGGACTGTTTGTGCGGATCCGTGCCCGTTTCTGCCCGGGTCTGCAGTCAGGTAGGTACGGCGGGCGAAAGAGAAAAGGAGAGGCGATGCAACAGACGATTCAGGACATTCGCTACGCAATGCGCACTCTGGCAAAGAATCCCGGTTTCACGCTGGTTGTTCTGGGGACTTTGACTCTGGGAATCGGTGCCAACGCCGCCATTTTCAGTGCCGTGAACGGAATATTGCTCAATCCCCTTCCTTATGAGGAATCCGATGACCTGGTTCAGATCTGGGAATCCCGCCCTATGCAGCCCGGGCGTGAACGCAACGTAGTTTCCCCGCCGGACTTTGTGGACTGGAGATCTCAAAGCAGTTCGTTTCAGAGCATGGCGGCTGTAGCCGGCGGCAGTGCCAACCTGATTGGAAACGGTGAGCCCGAAGAGTTGCTGCTGCTTTCAGTATCCGAGGATTTTTTCGAGGTATTCCGCGCAGCCCCCCTGATCGGACGAACATTTCAGGCAGAGGAATTCGTGCCGGGACAGGACGCCGTGGCTGTTCTGAGCTACGGCCTCTGGCAGAGGCGATTCGGCGGCCAAGAAGCATCCATCGGCTCGACCATCGACTTGAGCGGCCAACCCCACACAGTCGTCGGGGTGATGCCTGCTGACTTTCGTTTCGTATCGCCGCCCCAACTCTGGACACCGCTGGTTATTCGGGGGACTGAAAGCCGCGGAGGCCACCGTCTGAGTGTGTTCGGCCGACTGGCCGAGGACGTCTCCGTCGAAGAGGCCCGGGCTGATCTCATGGCAATCGCGCGAAGGCTCGAAGCGGAGTATCCGGAGACCAACACAGGACATCACGTGGCCGTTTACCGTCTGCAGGACGAGATCGTCCGAAGCGGTCGACAGGCACTGCAGATCCTGATGGGGGCCGTCGGACTGGTTTTGCTCTTAATCTGCGTCAACGTCGCCGGCATGCAGTTCGCACGCAGCCTGGCCCGGGAACGGGAGATGGCCGTGCGGACAACCCTGGGAGCGACCAGGCGACGGATCATCTCGCTCCTGCTCTGGGAGAGCGGCATCCTCGCAATCGCCGCAGGCTTGCTGGGTACCTTGCTGGCCTACCTCTCGCTGGGAGCCCTTCGGTCCGCCCTGGCACAGGCCGGCCCCACGGTTGCCACCGTTTCGATCGATGCCCGCGTCCTTGCCTTCATCGCGGCCATTTCATTGGGAGCTGCCGTCCTGTGCGGCCTTTTGCCCTCTGTGAGGCTTTCCAGGCCTGACCTGGCTGAGGCGCTCAAGCAGGGCGGCGCCCGATCGGGATCGAGCCTTCGTCGCCGCAGGGCTCAAGCCCTTCACGTCGTTGCGGAGTTCGCCTTGGCCATTGTTCTTTTGACCGGTGCCGGCCTCGTCACCCGAAGCTTCTCGCGTCTGCTGTCCGTGG
>JANQFM010000691.1 GCA_028277865.1 Acidobacteriota bacterium | reverse complement strand
CTCGAAACCAATAAAATGTCAAGGTTTCAGTCAGAAAGGCCCGCCGCAATGATCAATAGCTCCCGCCGCAACCAGGTGACTCTGATCGAGCTGGCTCACGGCAAAGCCAACGCCCTGGATATCGAGGTGCTGGGCGCTCTTCGCAACACCCTGGACGATCTAGGCCAGGATCCCGCTGTACGAGCCCTGGTGCTGACTGGGCGGGGCAGGATGTTTTCGGCAGGAGTCGACCTTCACCGGCTCCTGGAAAAGGGTGTCGACTATTTGCGCGACATGTGGGAAGAAATCGACCGCTGCCTGCTGGCGGCTGTACAGTTTCCCAAGCCTGTGGTGGCGGCGGTCAACGGGCACGCCATCGCCGGGGGCTGCGTGCTGGCGCAAGCTTGCGACTACCGCATCATGGCTGACGGCTCGGGGCGCATCGGAGTCCCTGAATTGCGGGTGGGGGTGCCTTTTCCGCGCATGGCTCTGGAAGTGATGCGCCAGGCGCTTTCTGCATCGGACTTTCAAAAGGTGGTCTATCTGGGCTGCAACTATACGGTCAGCCAGGCGCTGCAAATCGGCCTGCTCGATGAATCGGTGCCGCAAGAGCAGCTGCAAAAGCGCGCTTTTGAAATTGCTGAAAGCCTGGCAGCCATCCCTGCAGCCTCCTTCGCCGCCAACAAAAGGGATGTTCGCCTTCCCATCGTGGCAGCCTTCCGCCGCCACGATGACTCCATGATTCGCCAGGCACTGGATGACGAGGGGCTTTTCGACGCCATTCGGGAGTTCGTCAAGCAAAGTATCCGGTCCAACTGAGCGGATCTCACGCCATCGAGCGAAGCGGGGCGGCGAGCTTGCGGCCAAAACCGCAAAGTCTGGAACGCAAGGAAGCCCAGATCCTTCTTCCTGACTCCCGACTCCCGACTCCCGACTCCATCTTATCCTCTGCGCCCTTTGCGTCTTTGCGTCTTTGCGTGAAACTCTCTCCCCTCAGAACTTCCAGCCGAAGGTCGACAGGATCCCGAAGTCGTTTTTCTTGGTTCCCACGCTTTGGGGATTGCTGTTGAACTTGTCGAAAACCTCCACCCCGAAAATGAGATTCCGAAAAAGGGGGAATTGGAGTTGGGCGTCCCAACGCAGCAGGTATCGGGATTCGTTGAAGCGAGGCTCATACTCGGTCTGGGCATGAAAGGAGCCGTCAGCCAAAAGCTCCCTGCTGAATTCGAATCCGGCCAGGCCTTGCACCTGATTGTCGCGATTGAGCCCCTCGAACTTTTCCTGAACTGCCGTCACACCGCCGTAGATGGTCAAAGAGGTCTTTTCAGCCGTGGGGAAGGTGTATCCAAAGCCGCCCCCTTGGCGGCTGCGCAGCTTGAGTTGCTGTTGGCGGTTGGTGTCAAAGCCGCCCAAGGCGAAGATGAAGACGCGATCCGAATCCAGGAAACGGTCATAGCGCAGCGAACCTTCCTGCAGGCTGTTGACTTGGCTGTCTTCCTGCTTGGAGTAGATCAGTTGATATTCGGCCTGAATGCGGTCTTTTTCCGTGCTTCGTTGGGGGCGGAAGGCCAGTGCCAAGTTGTCAGAGTCCGAGTTTCCCCGTGTGATATTGTAGCCGAGCTGAGCCTGCCCCTCCCAGTGCCGCAGCCAACCTGGACGGGTCTGAAGGGCAGCAGGCTTGCGGATGGAGACGATATCGCTCAGTGCAAACTCGTCCGGCAAGCCGGGCGACGCCCCCCGCCCGAATCCCTCCCGTGCCATTTCGATAGGGCTTTCAGCTTGCTTGCCGTCCTGCAGCTTGATCACCAATGGCCTCTCCACCTTGAGCTGAGCCACCTGACTCCAGTCGATCTCGATTCTGCCGGCATACTCAGTGCTCAGGGAGAGCTTTCCCTCTGCCAGTCCCGCGACCGTACCGCTCAACCGGTCCTGGTTTCTCAGGATCACCTGATCCGCCAGCAAGGCGGTGGCGGAGATCTGTCCAAAGCAAAGCAGCGCAGATATCAATATTCGCATCGGCATTCCTTATCCAGGGGGCAGGTGAAAGGCTTCAGAGAAGGAGTCAGGGATCAGAGGCAGCAAGAGGAGGCTGGGAAAGCCCGGAAATGCAAGAGTGTGGTATTCGGAATCTCCCTCTTTCCGACTCCAGACGCCCGACTCCCGTTTTCCTCACCTTACCAGATGCCCGAAACGTTCCCAGCGGGTGCGGGTCAGGAAGTAGATGACTCGTTCAGCGTAAAGCTTGATCATTTCGCCCGGGGCGGTTTTGCGGTAGGCATCGGGAGCGTCCTCGTAGGACCAGAAGACAATCATGGGCCGCCCCACGATGAGTTTTTGGTCGAGCAGGCCGAAGTAGCGGCTGTCGGCGCTGTCATCCCGGTTGTCGCCCATCACGAAAAGATGGCCTTCGGGAATCTCCAAGGGGCCGAAGTTGTCCCGCTTGGAAAACTCGAAACCGTGAATCCCCCGGCCGGATCGGATGTTGGGGTCAGTGAAGTGAGCGTAGTCCTCCTGCAGGGGCTCTCCGTTGATGTAGACTTTCTTGTCGCGGATCTCCAGGCTTTCGCCGGGCAGTCCGATGGCCCGCTTGACGTAGAGGACTTGAGGGTCTTTGGGAAACTTGAAGACGACGATATCGCCCCGCTGGACCTGTCGGCTGGCCGTCAGCCCCGGGCCCCGCATAAAGCTGTTGCGGTAGGTGAACTTGTCGATCAGGAGGCGGTCGCCCACCTGGATGGTCGGGACCATCGAAGGGGTGGGCACGGTCATGGGGTGAACCACATAGGTGGTGACGAAAAGGGCGAAGATCGTGCAAACCACCGTGGTCATGCAGTATTCGCGGAGGGTGCTGTACTGAACCGATTCCTTTGGCTCCTGTGCATCAGGCTCAGCTACTTGCGGAGGGGCTTGTGAAGGATCGATGACGGCCGATCCGTTTTCTTGCTGCTTCATCCTGCCCTTATCGTCCTGACGGGCTACTCGACGATTTGCCCCATGCGGCTCCAGCGCGTGCGGGGAATAAAATAAAAGATTCGTTCTGCGTACAATTGCAGGCGTTCTGCGAAGCCGGTGATCTGGTGAGCATTGGGCTGATCCTCGTAGGACCAGAAGGTGACCAAGGGGCGCCCCACCAACAGTTCACGCTGCAGGAATCCCCAGTAGCGGCTGTCCAGGCTGTTGTCTCTGTTGTCGCCCATTACGAAAAAGGCGCCCTCGGGTATGCGGGCGGGTCCGAAATGATCCCGGTTGCCTCCCGGATCGACGCTGGGATCGGAATGATGCTTGTAGGGCTCGTCCAAGGCGACGCCGTCCACACGGACTTGCTTGGCCTGGATCTCGATGCTTTCCCCGGGCAGCCCGATGACCCGTTTGACCCACAGGCTCTCGGTGTCGGTGGGGTGCTTGAAGACCACGATATCGCCCCTCTGAATGTCGTGGGTGGCCGCCAGGGGCAGTCCGCTGCCGAAAGCATTGCGTACAGTGAACTTGTCCACCAACACCCGGTCACCCACCAAGATGGTCGGCTCCATGGAGGAAGTGGGCACAGTCATGGGGTGTACTACATAGGTGGTGACGAAAAAGGCGAAAATGCTGCACACGACGATGCTGACCAGGTTTTCGCGCATAGCGGAGTAGCGTATCGCTTGCTCCTCTTCCCGCACCGGGTCGCCTGCCTGCGAAGAAACGGTTTCCTGGCGCTTATCTGCAAGTGTTTCGACCAGCTGACTTCGTTCCATCTTCGCCATTCGTCGAGACTCCTTTTCAAATGAATAGGATATCAGAAAATGCATTGCAGATTCCTTTCAGTCACGCTGACAGAGGCGGTTTGTTCCCTTTGGTCCTGAGCGGTTTGGCGCATGGTGGCCAATTCGGGAGGGGGATGTCATGATTGGAAAGATGCATCGAAGTGGTGCCGGGCCATTCCGCCAGGGTTGCGGGATTCTTCACAATTGAGTCAAATCTGGCTGCGGGGAGCCCGGCG
>JANQFM010000687.1 GCA_028277865.1 Acidobacteriota bacterium | reverse complement strand
AACTCAGTGCTCTCTTCGGTTTCTACCCTCTCTTTCCGCATTTCAGCCTGCTCTGCTGGAACCAACGTAGCTGATTGGCGTAAAAACAGCCGGATAGTGCGATTTCGAAAGCGAGCATGAGGTTCAACAGGCCCAATCCGGTTCTGGGCAGTGCGATCCTTTTCTGGGCAGCGCTCATGAGCGGCTGCAGCGAAGAGGTGGTTCCGGAAAAGTACCAGCCCACGGACGCTCACGATGCCTACCGGCACGCGCTGCAGCAAGCCGGGCTGTCCGAGTCCGCTTTGGGCCGTGATTGGATGCAGGCAGCGGAGGACGCCATCGGGCAACCGACACGGGTCGAGGCACCTTTTCAAGAAGTCCTCTACATCGATCCGGCCGCCGCCTTCGCCGTCGGCTACCGATTCCCCGTCCAGCACGGCCAGAAGATCGAGGTCAGCGCCCGACTGGAAGGCTCTTCCGCCGGACGCCTTTTCATCGACCTCTTCCGGGTGGTTGAGGATTCGGCGCCGCTTCATGTTGCCAGCGCTCCTGAGGGCGACCCCGGCCTGGAGTTTGAGCCCCGCCGGGACGGGGAGTACGTCGTGCGCCTGCAATCAGAACTGCTGAGGGGAGGGCAACTGACGGCCATGATCGTCAACAAGGCATCGCTGGAATTTCCGGTTGCCGGGCACAGCGTCCACTCCATTCAGAGCGGCTTCGGCGCACCCCGTGACGGAGGGCGCCGGCGTCACCACGGTGTCGATATTTTTGCGTCGCGCCACACCGCTGTGCTGGCGCCCAGCCGGGCCTATGTCAGCCACGTGGGCGAAAGAGGGCGCGGAGGCCGGGTGGTCTGGCTGAGAGACATTAAGCGCTCCCTTTCCTTGTATTTCGCCCATTTGCAGACCCAGTCCGTCCAGCAAGGCGAATGGGTGGAGCCGGGGGACCAGATTGGCACTGTGGGCAATTCCGGCAACGCCCGAACCACTCCTCCACACCTGCATTTCGGCATCTATATGCGAGGCCGCGGCCCGCTCGATCCCGAGTCCTTTATCCGCCAGCCCCGCCTGAAGCCGTCAGCAATCACGGCCTCCCTGGAATTGCTGGGCGAGTGGAGCCGTTCGGTCATTCGGGATGCACCTGTTTACCAAACTCCTGACCGCAGTGCCGAGACCGTCCTGATGGTCGGCCGGCATACTCCCATGAGAATCCTGGGAGGCACCGCCGGCTACTACCGAGTCAGCCTCCCCGACGGAACCGCCGGCTTCGTGAGAAGCCGTTATGTGGAGGCGGCTTCCCGGCCGGTCGGGAGCAGAAGGCTGTCTGCTGACCAAGCCCTGCTCTCTCATCCCGTCGCCGGGGCGTCCTCCAAGGGCAAACTGGCGCCTGGCCTGGAACTTCAGGTTCTGGGGAGCTTTCAGTCCTATGACTGGGTCCAGGCACCAGGCGGGAATACCGGCTGGTTGGCACCTTGAACTCCCCGTTAAGCGACCTGTGTTTCGCTCAAAGACGCCAAGGGCGCAAAGAACGGGGATTCATTCGGCGTTTTTGCGACGTTGCGCGAAATCCCCCTCCGAAATCCGGCTCTTCAGCTCCTCCACTTCACGGTTCAGGCGCTTGACGGTCTTGACCAACTCGGGGAACTTGAGCATGAGAAGGTAGTTTTTCTTCCACAGGGTGGTGTCCATCTCGGGAGTGCCTGAGATGACGCTGCCCGCCTTGACCGATCGACCGATTCCGGTCCTGGCCGTGGCCACGGGGCCGTCGCCGATTTCCAGGTGGCCGGCGACGCCCACTTGGCCGGCCAGGCGGACTCCCTTGCCCAGCCGGGTGCTGCCCGCCAGTCCGACTTGAGCCGCCATGACGCTGTCCGGACCCACTTGGGAACCGTGCCCGATCTGCACCAAGTTGTCGATTTTTGCACCCTTTTCGACGCGGGTCTCTCCCACTGTGGCCCGGTCGATGCAGGCGCAGGCACCTACTTCGACATCGTCCTCCAGCACCACGGTCCCCGACTGCACCATCTTGTGATATTGCCCCTGGCTGTCGGGGGCGAATCCGAAGCCGTCGCCCCCGATGACGGCGCCGTTTTGCAGCGTGACCCGGTGGCCGATTCGAACGTGCTCGCGCACCACGGCATTGGAGTGGGCGGAAAAGTCGTCCCCGATGCAGGCCTGGGGATAGATGGTGACGTTGGGGTGCAAGACGCATCGGTCGCCCAACCGGGCACCTTCCCCGATGACCACGTTGGCCCCGATGGAATAGTCCTCCCCCAATACAGCCGTCTCGGCAATGCTGGCCGCGGGGTGGATCCCGGGGACAGGGCTGGGCGGCTGGTAAAAGAACTCGATGGCACGGGCAAAGGCCAGGTATGGATTGTCGCTGATCAGGCGCGGGATCTTGCCTGTCCGGATGTCGGAAGCCGCCAGGATCGCTCCGGCCCGGCTGTGCCGGATCTTGGGCACATACTTGCGGTTGGAGACGAAGGACAGTTCGTCAGGGCCGGCCTCCTCGAGCCCGGCCACACCGGTGATCTCGATTTCGCCGGGGCCGTCCAGTTCACATTCCAGCTTGCGGGCTATTTCGTCTAAACGCATGGGGCTTCGGAGGGAGTCAGGAATCAGGAGTCAGGAATCGGAAAGAAAGAGATTCAGAGACCGGAAACGGCACGTACTTTTCGAGAGTCGACAGCATTGAAGGCTGAACCCGCCTTCCATCCCCTCCCTCTCTTCCTGATTCCTGACTCCTGCCTCCTAAGTCCCTCCCCTCTCCTTCACCCCCCGATGATATCGTATCTCGTCAGTTTTCAGAACCTTTCGTGCCTATTGCGGCTCTGTGGCGTCGATTGATGTGTCCAAGAAGACGATGGGAAGCGAGGCTCGGTCATCGCAGATGAGCGCCGACCGGTCGGTGGAGGCCGCCGGCAAGGTCAGCTTGGCCGTTTTCCTGAGCCGTGTCCTGGGCTTGGCCCGGGAGATGACCTTCGCCAAGCTTTTCGGCGCCGGCTTGGCCAATGATGCCTTTGTGGTGGCCTTCCGCATCCCCAACCTCTTCCGGGATCTTTTTGCAGAAGGCGCACTCAGTTCGGCATTCGTCCCCACCTTTACGGAATACTGGCGCAACAAGTCGCGTTCGGAAGCCTGGCTGCTGGCCAACTTGGTGCTCAGCAGCCTATTAGTCCTGCTGGGTGCCTTTGCAGTGCTGCTCTTTCTCTTTTCCGAGCAGTCGGTCTACCTGGTGGCCGCCGGATTCGCCGACGAGGCGGGCAAGGCCGAGCTGACCTCCGCCCTGATCCGGATCCTCTCCCCCTTTCTGCTTTTCGTGGCCCTGGCAGCGGCGGCCATGGGGATGCTCAACACAATGGGGCACTTTTTCCTGCCTGCCTTGGCGCCGGCCATTTTCAACCTGGTGATCGTCGTGGCCGGATTCACCTTGGCACCCTACTTCCAGAGCCGAGGCATCGAACCCATCCTGGCCATGGGAGTGGGGGCGCTGCTGGGCGGATTCATGCAGTTTGGGGTGCAATTGCCTTTGCTGCACCGAGCGGGATTCCGCTTCCGCTTCCGGCTCAGTCTGAGCCATGCGGGGATCCGCCGCATGCTCCTGCTGATCGGGCCGGCCGTGATCGGATTGAGCGCTGTCCAGATCAACATCTTGGTCAACACTCAGATGGCCAGCTATCTGCAACCGGGCGACGGGCCGGTCTCGTGGCTGACCTACGCTTTCCGCATCCTCTATTTGCCGGTAGGGCTGGTGGGAGTGGCGGTGGGGACAGTCAATCTGCGCAATGTCTCGGTCTCGGCAGCCAAAGAAGATTGGGAAGAACTCAAGCAAACAGTGGCCGGCTCGCTCAAGCTGGTCAGCCTGCTGGCCTTCCCTGCAACCGCCGGCCTGATCGTGCTGGCGGCACCCATCGTGCGGATCCTTTTCGAACGCGACAGCTTCACCGACCGGGACACCCAGGCCACGGCGCTGGCGCTTACCTGCTATTCCCTGGCTTTGATCGGCTACAGCATTCAGAAAGTACTGGTGCCCACTTTTTACGCCCTGGGAGATACACGCACGCCGGTGCGCATCAGCTTGCTGGCGGTGACGGTCAATCTGACCTTCAATCTAGTGCTGGTCTTTGCCGTCCTCAATCCCCTCGTTCCCGAGTACGCCTATCTGGGTCTGGCTCTTGGAACGGCCCTCTCGCTGACCCTGCAGATCGTCCTGCTGGCTCGTGCTTTCAGCCTCAGATTGGGATCCCTGCAGGTTTACGGAGTACGCACCACCCTGGGACGAATGGCAGCGGCAGCCCTTGCCATGGCGGGGGCTGTGGAAGGAGTGCGACGGGGCATGCAGGCCAGCCTGCCCGCAGACGGACTGCTGGTTCAGGCTCTGATTCTGGCGGTTTGCATCGGCTCTGGGGGGCTGGTCTACTTCGGTCTGTGCCGCTGGATGAGTGTGGCAGAATCGCAAACCGTGCTTGCCCGAATCCTGCGCCGCTGACCCGTGACAAGGATGGCAATCCGTGCAACGCGCTTTTGAAAGCTACATCAGCTACCTGCAAGTGGAAAGGGGGCTTTCGCCCAACACAGTGGACGCCTATCAGCGCGACGTCCGTGACTTTCTGGCCTACTTGGAGTCCAAGGGCATCCAGGCGGATATTGCCGCTAAGCAAGATCTCATCCTTTACCTGCAGCGGCTGCACGATCGCCTTTCCGAACGCTCGGTGATGCGCAAGATCGTCAGCCTGCGCTCCTTCTATCGCTTCCTGCTGCTGGACGGCCACATCTCGCACGATCCCACCGAGACCCTGCAGACGCCCCGCATCTGGCAAACCCTGCCCCAGTACCTGGAATTCGCCGAAGTCGAAGCACTGCTGGACCAGCCCGACGTCCAGACGCACCACGGGCTGCGCGACCGGACCATGTTGGAGACTCTCTACGCCACCGGGCTGAGGGTCAGCGAATTGGTCAACCTGCGATTGGACGCCATCCGTTTCGAGGAAGGATATTTGATGACCATGGGCAAGGGCAGCAAGGAGCGCATCGTCCCCTTCGGCGATGCGGCCCTGAGCTGGCTCAAACGCTACCTCAAGGATTCCCGCCCCCGCTTTTTACGCCGCAAAGGGTCGAGTCCCCACCTGTTCTTAAGCCAAAGGGGAACTGCCATGACGCGGCAAAACTTCTGGATGCTGATCGTGCGCTACGGGCGCCTGGCTGGGATTGAAAAATCAAAGCTCAGCCCCCACAAGCTGCGCCACAGCTTCGCCACCCACCTGTTGGAAAACGGCGCCGACATCCGCGCCGTCCAGATCATGCTGGGCCACGCCGACATCTCCACTACCCAGATCTACACCCACGTGGCCCGCGAACGGCTGCGCAAGATTTATGATCAGCACCATCCGAGAGCCTAGCCGGCCAGCTGTCAGTTGTCAGTTGTCAGTTGTCGGTTGTCAGTCAAGAGGACGTGCCTTCAACTGGATTTAGCAGTGGTCTATTCGTGTGTTGCTGCCGTTTGGATGGAACAGGGAACAGGGTACACGGAACAAGGAAGAGGGCCGGAAAGCCGAGGATTCCTGTACCTTCCTTTTCTTCCCTGTTCCGTGTTCCTTGTTCCCTGTTCCTCCCGCAAGGGGCAACACTGAATTAGACCAGTACCCTTCTTTGCGGCTTTGCGCGAAACTCCCAAATCTTTTGGACTGCGCTTTCGTCAAGCCGGAACTCCTTGCAGGTAGGACTCCAGGTCGGCTTTGCCCACGTCCGGCTTTCCCAGGTTCACTTGGTCGAGCTTGCCCTGGCGCATCCAGGACTGAAGCCTTTCGACTTCCTCGAAAAGGTGGTCGAAGGAGTCGACGATGTACAGCAGCGGCTGGTAGTGGTCGATGTCGAACTCCCGGTTGATCACATCCTCGAAATCGAAGGGGCGGCGTTTCACCTCCGGCGAATCGACGCTGTACTCCAACTCTCCGAAAGAGCTCAGGATGCCGCTGCCGTAGACCTTGGTGGCGCTGCCTTGGCGCATCAGCCCGAATTCGATGGTGAACCAGAAAAAGCGGGTCATGGCCTTGAGGACCGATTCCAGCTTCTGGACCCGTTCCTCCTGGTCGCGGACCTCGCAAAGGCGCTCCGCGGCCAGGTATGAGGTTTCCCCGAAGCGCACCAGCACGTCGGCGAAGCGGCGGTCGGTGTGCATGGGGACGTGGCCGGCCACATCGTGAAAGATGTCCGGCTCGGGAAGGTAATCCAGGGAGTCCAAGGCCCGGATGGTGATTGTGGTGGGAAATTCCCTTTGCCGGATGCAGTCGAAAAACTGGAAGGCCGGGATGTAGCCGCTGACAGCCTTGGCCGTAAAGCCAGTCAAGGGCCGCATGAAATCGTTGATGTCCGAAAGGCGGGGGACGGCGTTGGGATTGAGGGCGATGTTGTCAACGCCGTCCAGGAACTTTGCCACGGCGTACTGCTCCCAGCGTGGCCGGATGCGCCGGTAAAGGAGATGCCAGGCCTGCTGGTTTTCCCGGCTGTACAACTCGTAGGGTTGGTCGATGTAGAGCCGGCCGTCGGATCGCGCCTTTTCGATGAAAGGTGCTTGCGTGGTCGTCAGTCCCTCAGTCGCCATGTGTTGGCCCTCCTGGATCCCTGAAGCGGCCAAGAATCTAACATGCGAAAATGAAAGCGTTCGGTATTATTTCCAACAGGGGTGGGGTAGTCTCTTCAATGTTTCATCGCCAACCGTCACCCGCTGAAGCGCTTCAAGTTGGTGGATGTCGTAGTCATCCTCTCGGGCGGCAATCTGTGAAGGGAGGTTTCGCGCCAGGACGCAAAGTTCGCTAAGCGAGAGAATCAGATCAGATTCCACTTCCGAAGGATTTCCTTTTGAGTCGGGAGGGGGTTGCGCCACAACCACTCCGGCTTGAGCCACAGGCCTGGCAGAACTCGGCTGTGCACAATCCCTTCCCGGATCGGCAAGGGGTAGTAGAGCCCTTTTCCGGAACGGGAGAAGAATTCTGTTTTCTGCTGGAGGCGGTCGATCAGCCAGTACTCCCGCACGCCTCCCTTCTGGTATTCGCCGAATTTTTCGATCCGGTCGCGGTGAATGCTGTCGGGGCTCACAATCTCGACGACCAAATCAGCCGGCCCCCAAAGGCACTGCTCGTCGAGCCGTTTCAGGTTTTGCTGTGCGATGAACACGACATCTGGAGATCTTGCGGGCAAATCAGGCCCAGTTTTCATTGAGAAAGGCTCGCAGTACACCTCTCCCAGCCGATGCTCCTCCACAAAGCGGAGCAACAGCGCTGTAAGAAATACAACCAGCCGCTGATGTCCTCTGCTGGCCATGGGCAGAAAAACGACCTCCCCATCGACCCACTCGGTCCAGGCATCCAGCTCGAGTTGGAGGTACTCTTGGTAGGAGACCTTTCCAGGGGGAAGGCCAGCGGCTCGGGCATCGGTCTGTGAGATGTCCATCCTTTCTCCTCGTAGACAGTTTCCCGCAGTCTAGCACGGTGATGGCAACCGGCTTGCCTGAAGAGCGGATCGAATTCAGTTCCTTCGAAAATCTGAAACAGGTTGCTGCAAATTCAAAAGCCTCCCTACATAAGAACGCACCAACCTGCTCCAGCTACGAAACTTTCTTGCATTTTTTTTGATGGATAGCCCGAATAAGTGGTGAGAGAAGGACTGCAAGAATACTTCGAACTGGAATTTTTCGTCATTGACCGGTCTGGGCGCTTCTCCTAAGATTGGATCCTCACGCCAAGGCGCACAAACGCACTATGAGGAGGGTATTTCGATGGCTGAGACGCAGTTGATCATCGGAGGGGAGTGGACGCCGGCTGTCCGACGGGGCCAGTACGAGGTACGCAATCCGGCACGGCCGGACGAGGTGGTGGGCCAGGCTGCCAACGGGGACGAAGAAGACGTGGAACGGGCCGTGCAGGCCGCTCATACAGCTTTTCCCGGCTGGGCGGCGCTCAGCTTCCAGCAGCGGGCCGAAATCCTCACCAAAGCTGCCCGCCACCTGACTGCCGACGACGAAGAGTTGCAGACGCGGATCCGCCTGTTTACCCGCGAGCACGGCAAGATCCTCAAGGAGTCCACCCTGGAGATGACCCGATTGGGGGATCGCTTCCTCTCCAGTGCCTCCTTCGCCGAACGCCTTGCCACGGATGCCCAACTGCCCGGCCCTCCTTTTGACACGCTCATCACCCATCAGCCGCGGGGGGTGGCGGCGCTGATCATCCCCTGGAACTGGCCTCTGTCGATTCTGGGGGGCAAGCTGCCTCAGGCCTTGATGGCCGGCAATACGGTGGTCATCAAGCCGGCCAGCCAATCCCCTTTGGCGCCCTCCCTGACCATTCGGCGCATTGCTGAGATCTTCCCGCCCGGGGTGATCAACCTGGTGACGGGATCCTCCTCGCGCATCGGAGACCCGCTCATTTCGCATCCGCTGGTGCGCAAGATCAACTTCACTGGAGGGACAGAGACGGGCCGCCACATCATGCGGGTGGCTTCAAAGACTCTCAAGCACTTGACGCTGGAATTGGGAGGCAACGATGCCGCCATTGTTCTGCAGGACGCCCAGTTGGATCCGCCGGCATTGCAGCGCATGGTGATGGGCGCTTTTTTAACCACCGGGCAAGTGTGCATGGCCCTGAAGCGGCTTTACGTGCACCGGTCGCGATTTGACGAACTGTTGGAGGGCGTGACTGCCGTCGCCTCCCAGTCGGTGGTCGGCGACGGGCTGGATCCGCAGGTGACCATGGGGCCGCTCAACAACGAGGCCCAATTGCAGGTGGTGCGTGAGATGGCTGAACAGGCGCGGCAAAAAGGCGCCCGAGTGCACGAAGTGGGTTCGGTGCCTGACCAGGACCTGTTCGAAAAAGGCTACTTCCACCGCCCGACCATCATCACAGGCGCCGGCCATGACTCGAAGGTCGTTAGTGAAGAGCAGTTCGGGCCCCTGATGCCTATCCTTTCCTTCAATGACGAGGAGGAGGCCATCCGAATGGCCAACGACACCGAGTTCGGGCTCTGCTCTTCGGTCTGGACGTCGGATCGGGACCGCGCCCTGCGGGTGGCCCGGCAGTTGGAGGCCGGCTACACCTATCTCAACGCCCACGGCCCCATGCTGCAGGACAACCGGGCGCCTTTCGGGGGATTCAAGCAAAGCGGATTGGGGCGCAACCTGGGCTACGAAGGCATTCTCGACTTCTTGGAACCCCACAGCATTTCGTCGGTTCCGGGGTGGCTGCTGTAGGGGAGTTTCGCGCAAAGACGCAAAGATCGCAAAGACGGGGACGGGCTTTCACGCAGAGGCGCAGAAACACTGAGAGGGCAGAAGAGACGGAAGGCGGGAGTTAGAACCCTTTGCTTTGCAGCCTTTGCGTCTTGGCGTCTATGCACCGAATCCTATGCCTGGTGCGCTTCGGCGGACAGCTGGACTTCGATTCCGTCCGGATCGTCGAAGTAGATGCGCTGGGTTCCGCGGGGACGGCGCGGTTTGAGCCCCTCTCGCTGCAGTAGTTGATCGGCCCTTTCGACGTCGAAGTCCTCGACGGCGAAGCAATAGTGGTCCAGCCCTGGCTCGTCGCGCCGGAAGAGGGCTAGAAAGCCCCGCTTCATGCCCAGAAAGCAGGAGCCTGCACTTTGTCGCGTGACCGGTATGCCCAGCAGGCTGGTGTAAAAGTCGCGGGAGCGGTCCAGGTCAGTGACGTGCAAGGCGATGTGGTTCATGCCCACGGCCTTGAAGGGGCTTTCATTCTTGGTGTGGGCTGCAGCCCGTGAGCCGGACGCCAGGGCAATCAGGGCGGATAAGCTGCCGATGACCTGGCGGCGCGACAAGCGTCCTGATTCGAAGTCCTTCAAGATTCGAGAAATGGTGGCCTCCATAACAACTCCTTTCTTTTCCCAGTCTACCGGATGGTCAAGCAGTCGGTGCCGTGCCTTGAATTTCTAGATTTTGGGGCTACACTCAGTATTCCATGCGCCTGCGTCAAAAATCAAAAAATTTAGACACGGCCCCATCCCCTTTTCACCGGCGTCCTTTTGGGGGACTTCAAAGTCGGCTTGGCACGGGATTCATCTTGATGATGCTGGGCTGCACATCCGAGCCGGTGCGGCAGGTTCAGTACGCGCCTCCCGGCACACCTGCAGAGTTGGGCCTGGCCGGATACGCCAAGGTGGTCTGTTCGGCGGTCTTTGTTTCCGGGCGGGATCACCGTGAGGCTCTGGTCAACAGCGGCTACTTTTTCCTGGCCGAGGAGGACCGCGAGCATGTCAGCGACGTGCAGGTCGACCGGGAAGAGATGTCGGTTACGATGACCCTGCGCGGCGAACTGACCCGCAAGGCCCGCTTTTACGGCGATCAGGGCTGCGTCATCCATCCGATCGATCATGACGGGGTCTACTTCCAGCCGGTCGGGGTCCGCAGCGGGCTGCCTGACGCTTCCAGGCAGCTTTGGCCGATGGGCGACCAGCTACCGGTCCTGCAGTGGCCCCAAGAAGTGGATTCCGGCAAGCTGCCGGCCGCCGTCGAAGCCGCCTTTGCCGATCCCGCTGCACTGACGGCAGCCTTTTTGGTGGTCCACAAGGGTCAGATCCTGGCCGAGCGCTACGCCCCGGGGATCGACAAGGACACCCAATTGGAAAGTTGGTCGATGGGCAAGAGCCTGACCGCCACCTTGGTGGGGGTCCTGGTCGGCCAGGGTCATTTCGGATTGGATGACCCGGCGCCGGTGCCGGCTTGGCGGCAGCAGGGCGATCCCCGCTCCAAGATCCGAATCAAGGACCTGATGCGCATGAGCAGCGGATTGCGCTTCATCGCCCCTCACGACCCCGACTACAGCCCGGACAAGGGCTATCCCGATCACATGTACATCTACAGCGGTGCCATCGACGCCTTCGAGCACTCCATCAGCCGCACCTTGCAGTTCGAGCCCAACAGCGAGGGCCGCTACCGCAATTCGGATCCCCTTAGCTTGGGCTACATCATCCGCGAAACGGTGCGACGGCAAGGGGAGGAGTACCTGACCTTTCCCCAGCGCGCCCTCTTTGACCGCATCGGCATCCGCAAGATGGTGCTGGAAACCGATCCCTACGGAAACTTCCTGCTCACCGGTTATGACTACGGCACGGCCCGCAACTGGGCACGGCTGGGGATGCTCTACCTGCAGGACGGAGTCTGGCAAGGCGAACGGATCTTGCCTGCAGGGTGGGCCGAATTCGTCAGCACTCCCGCCCCGGCCTGGAAGGAGCCGGTCTACGGAGGCCTCTTCTGGCTCAACCGCACCAACCGGTTCAACCTTCCGGACGACGCCTACTTTATGGCGGGGGGCGGCGGGCAAAGGGTTTTCATCGTCCCTTCGCTGCAGATGGTGATCGTCCGCATGGGGCATTTCCGGGGAATGGAAGCGGGGATGGCGACCCTGAATGAGGCTTTGCGACTCATCACCGAGGCAGT
>JANQFM010000686.1 GCA_028277865.1 Acidobacteriota bacterium | reverse complement strand
AAGTACACTCTGAAGCGAATCAGAGAACTCGCAACTAAGGAGGTGTACGGTGTTTCGCTTTTGGTACTTCGCGCTTGTTCTGAGTCTGACCGTCCTGCTTATTGGAGACTCCGCCCCGAAAGGCAAGGAAAAGCCCGCTGGGACTGGTCCGGGTGCCGAGACGCACTCTGAGTGCTGCGGCGGCCCGCGCCCTCAATGCCCACCGATCTGCGGTGACAAGGGGTAGCGGTTCGCTGGGACTCCAGGGGTTGCGATTTGATGTGAGGATTGACAGTGCCTGGAATGAGCATTACAATCGCGATCCTTGGAGCCCCATGCCAGCTGCAACAGCCTATTACCTGTCAGCAATTTGCCTGTTCCTCATCTGGGGCCATCTGCTTTTTGAGGGCCTCCGGTCGGAGCGTGCCCGGGCCTATCCAGCTTTCTACCTCTTCGTGGCTCTTTCGGCCATCTCGTATGCAGCCAAGCTGTTGGGCGTCAATTTCTTAGACCACCTGGCCTATAGCTACCTCTACTATCTCTCCTCGCTTCCCGTCTATCTCACCGAGATCTACATTCTGTGGAAGATCCTTCGAATTGCCCTGGGCCGGCCACCTATCTGGTTGTTGCTGGGTGTCGGCTGCTTTGGACTGATCATGCTGGCCGGTTCGATGCTGCAGAGCCAGGCCCACATCTTCTACCGCCTCGAAAACGCAGCTCTTTCCGTCTTGGCCGCTTTGGGAGCTGCCGCCTTGGTGGCTGCCTTCCAAAGCCGGCGGGTCGCCATCGGACGCAACTACGCTGGAATGCTTCTGGGCATCCTCCTTCCAGCCTGCCTGATGTGGGCCAATCAGGCCGCCTATCTGTTCGGCGCCGGCTGGTGGCCATTTCCCTTTTTCGAGTACTCCGTAGAGCCGGTCTACTTGCTGAGCTGGTTTGTGCTGCTGTGGGCGATGCGTACATTCGACCCTCCCGTGCAGACATCCGGAACCACGGTCCCGGAGAGCGTGATTCGCAGTCGGCTCCAAAAAGCGTTTCTGAGCCTGAAAGGACTGGCCCGATGATGATGCTAGCGTTTTCACTACTGGCCATTGCAGCGATTCTGCTCCTGATCCTGGCTGCCTTTGCTGCCGATTTGACCCGTCGCACTGAGGAGCTGCGGCACCTGCAGCAGGAGGATCTGTGGAGTGCCCGCTACATGGCGCTTTGGGATTCGCACGGTCGCTTGGCCGACAGTGGCGGACGGGGCTACTGCCGCCGTGTTAACAGGGAGGCTCTGCCGCATTTGTCCGAGGACGTGCGCACGATGATTCGGTCGAGCAGGAGCCTGGTTTCGGCGCTGCTCTTCCTGCTCTTTTACGTGCTGTGGATTGCGGTCTGGCTGAAGAGCCTAGTGCGGGCTGGGAGGGATGATCTGCGTCCGCTGATCGGCGTCCAGGTGTTGCTGCTGCGGACGAAGGAGTAGGAGGATCTCACGGCTGGAGCGGCGACCGGTCGACGTTTGACCTGCTTGAGACAAGACCGACCGGTGCCGGGCTTGCGTTCAAAGTCAAAAGCAAACGACTCCCAGATAGTCCCACGTGCTGCCGTAGTACTGGCAACTGCCCCCTTCACAATAATAATATTCGGTCACCAGGTAGGCGTAATAGCAGTCCTCAATCACGAAGGTCGGATTGTAGACCGTTTGCACGGTGGTGACGTTGGTGCATTGCTCAAGGGTCCAGCCCGGGCAGTGCGGAGAGGAGCAGGAGTCCAAGTCGCAATCCTCCTGGAGTGCTTGGTCCCCGGGGAAGTAGGTCTCTTTGCAGTCCGTCGCCTGACTCGATGAAAAGGCCTTGTTGGCCTGCCCAACGTCAAACGCTCCGACCGTCTCCGCGGGCGAGGACGGAGGTGGGATGAACGCCATGACCGAGATGATGTTGTCGCAGCTTGGGTCGTCCGCAAGATTGGTCAATCCGAGAAAATGCCCGAGCTCATGGGCAATCATTCCTGCAGTGTGCTCGATTTTGGCGCTCTGACTGATACTGGCGTTGGCGATGGAGTCGAGTATCCCTCCGGTTATGCCGACCAGCCCGCTCTCCAAGTTCGCAAATGCAACGCCGTCGACGCCAGGAGGCATTCCGGCCTGAGCAACCGTGATCTCACAGCCGCTGGTCGCGACGCTGAAGCTGTAAGGAGCCCCCAGACCTCCCTGCCGAGCGTTGTTCCACTGGCTCACCGCACTGGAAAGGCCGCTCTGCATCAGGGATTGATTGCTTCCGAAATTGCTGGACAGACAGACTTTCACCTGCGTCAGGGCGCCCGGCGAACTGGGTTTGATTTTCGTGAAGCTCTTCCAGCAGGGAGGGCAGTCCCCAGCCATGGAAAAAGCGCCGGCAAACGACACTGCGGCGAGGAGGATGGTCGATTTCCTGTTCATCTTACCCTCCTCCTCTATCGGGATTCATGCGCCGGCTCAAGGCACGAATGTGCTCCACAAACGAGTCTTTGCTTCGGCCAAACCGGGCTTCCAGGATTTGGTCCAGTTCCGCCGCTGCACGGTCGACCGCTTGGATGGTTGAGTCGGCCTCCAAGAGGAAGCAGCCCTTCGGTCCCGCCGTCGGATAGT
This sequence comes from Acidobacteriota bacterium, assembly GCA_028277865.1. GTDB lineage: Bacteria > Acidobacteriota > UBA6911 > RPQK01 > DATIPO01 > JANQFM01. Next base: position 4,836 of record JANQFM010000686.1, on the reverse strand, counting down.
AGAGCTTCAGGTCCGAGCCGCCGTAGTAGCCGATCTGGGCCTTTTCCGGCTTGAACTCTTTCAGGAACAGCACGTACTCCCTGCCGGGTTCGAAGCCGGGCAGCCCCGAATACGAGGTGCTGAACAAAACGTCGTCGACGCGGAGAATGCCGCCGGCCCGGATCAGGAGCACTTCATCCGAGCCCAGCGAGCCGAAGCGCTGCGCTCCCGGAAGGGCTCGATGGCCGGCCGGCGCCGACTTCCACTGCCCATGAAGCGCGTCGGTGATTCGGAATTTGTAGAGGGTCTCGATGTCCGAGCCGTCCTGATTCAAGCGGTATGTGAAATCTGTGCAAGTTGCCAAGACCGCCAGCTTCGACTGGGACAGCAGCTCCTCGTAGTCGCGAACCGGAGGGTAGGCAACCTGAACGATTCTCGGCGGGGCCGTGAAGATTCCTTTCTCCTTTAACTCTCTGGCCTTGAAAGCCAAAGTGTCGGGTGACAGTTCAGGTTGTTGGCCTGCCGTCGGCTCAGGGAAGATCGCCTGATTGAAGTGAATCGACATGACGGCCAATGTCAAAATGATGAGCGTCGACCACCATTTTTTCATTTTCGATCCCTTTCTGACGCGTTCGGCATAAGCTGCGCCTTGCGTTCTAAGAATTCTTAAAGCGCTTCAAAATCCCAATTCGTGCACAGCCTGCTGCTGACGTACCCCTTGCGGAAACACGCCCAAGAATTCGTACAAATAGTATTGCGAAGATAGCATTTTACAAAATGGAGTTCAAGGCATTTCGATGATCTTTTGATGATGCAGCTTCAGACACCGCCTTGCAGGGCAAGCCCCAACTCCAGGCCGGCAGCGAAAAGGCACTGCAATCGCCAGTTCCCTACACTCCTCGCGCACGCAAGTTGGCGGACCACATTCCCAGGGCTGTCCGGGCCAGCTTCTCGTCGGCAGCCTTGGAATTCTTCAGGAACAGATGCAGCTCCAGCCCCTCGGTCTGATGGCTGAACCTCCGCCATCCCTGCAACTTGCGCCTCTGGGCCAGCGATTCCGCCGTCACCAGGGGGCAGTTGCTGCGGCACAAGAGGTCTCCTTGGACGCGGTGGTCGGCGATCAGGCAGGCGGCTTCGGCTTCCAGGCTGGCGGTGAAGGCCTCCAACTCCGGCTGAAGCGATCGCCAGCGCTCCTCCAGCGGCGCGAGAGCCTCGAGAGCCTCCTTGCCCAGGCCTCGCCGGATGAGCCCTTGCAGGCGGCGGTGCAACTCGCTCTTCTGGATTTCGCCGGCCTGCAGGCTGGTCGGCGGACGGAAGGCTCCCTCCTCGGGAAAGATCTCCCACAACAGCTCTGAGAGGACGGTCTGCCCGGACATCTCCAGGATGCGGGCGGGATGGACCTTCAGGTAGCGGGCCAGACGCAGGGCCGTCTCGGCGCTGGGCGCCTCCTTGCCTCGCTTGAGCCGGCTCAGGGTGGCCACATTGACTCCGGTCCTCTCAAAGACCGCCTTTAGCGGAATCCCGGCGAAGACCTCGTTCAGGTAGTCGGCCAGCGTCTTTTCCATCATCGCAACCATAGAGGCTGGAGAGGCCGCAAGTCCAGCGCTTGGCAGGCCAAGAGAGAAATCCCGCGTTGGGGGTTGACATTACGGAACGTCAACTCCTAGTATTGATGGATAGCAAAGCACGGCAGGGCATGCGGGGGAAGCTATTCGGTCCAGCGTCGCCAACGATGCCTTGCCGGCTGCGATTCGGAATCGTGGGTGCGGCCGGGCGGGGCTGATGCGAGCAGCCCGCCCAGCCTGGCTCACGCAAACCGCTGTTGGAGGTTTGCATGCCGCTGTCGAGTCTACCCCAGAAGACGGAATTGCGCTGCTTTTCGCTCCCCCTCGGACATCGAACCCTGCCCCCTCGCCGGAGGGTGGCGGCTTGACGAAGGGCACCATCAGCGATCACGTCCGCCTGGCCGTCCGCAGGCTGCGCATCGAGCGGGGCATTCTGGTCCGGGAGGTGGCCGAAAGGACCGGGATCCCGCTGGGGTCCTATTCCTGCCTGGAGGCCGGGAACTACAAGATCAACACTGACAACCTGTTCCGCATCCTTCACGTGCTGGGGGCTTCGATCGACCAGGTGTGGCCGGCAGCCCCTGGGAAAAACGGCCCCGTCTTGGAAGTGTCGGACGAGTACGTCCGAAAGGTGCTGGCCCGAGCGCGAAAGCGGAATCCTGTGCTTCCTTCAGTGCAGGATGCGGTCGACGTTGTGTGCCGGGTCTACGGCGTCACGCTGGAGGAGCTGAGCAGCCCTTCCCGAGTGCGGAGGCTGGCGGAAGCCCGTGCGGTGGCCTCCATGCTGATCGAGGGCCAGCCGCACCTGAGCAAGAGCCAGCTGGGCCACGTTGTGCAGCGTGACCCCAGCACCCTGGAGCATTGCGCCAATCGGCTGAGGAAACGCCTTCCCGAGGACCGGCAGTTGCAAGCCCGCATCGAAGAGGCCCGGAACCTCTTCTCTCGTAAACCCCCGCCCAACGGAAATCCCCAGGAACACAGAGGGTCCATGTCATGAAGAAATCGCAGAACCGACGCAGGAATCAGGAGATGCTGAGGGCCATCGAGTCCCACATCCGGGAGAAGAAGGGCAAGCTGACTGCCGAGCAGGAGAGGAAGCTGGAGGCGGCGCTCACCCGCGAAACGGAGCTGGACTTCGGCAGCTTCTTCGACCTGGTGCTGGGCGTCTACCGCAGGCGGGTGGAGGAGTACCGCCAGGATCTGGGGATCGAGGACCGCCACGAGGCGATGATCCTGGCGCTGGTGGAGCTGCATGCGCTGCACATGTGGCTCGTCTCCCGCGACGTGATGGACCTGGGGGAGGACTTGAGGGCGGAAATGCGAGGGGAAGCCCGCGAAAGAGCATGAAAGGCGGGGCGAACCTGCGCGAAAGGATTCGGGATTTCCAGGCTTGTGCCTGTGTCGTTAATCATCTACAGCTATTATTTGCAGAATTTGATCCAGTTCTGTTGACAAGTGCTCAGGCTCCTGATCTAGTTGGCTTATGTCGGGACTCCGGAAGAAGAAGCAGGCCAGGCGGCGGACTCAGGGGCCGGTCAACAACTACGTGGGGCGAAAGCTGCGCACGATCCGGCTGGCTCAGGGGATGACCTACCAGGAGGCGGCCAGGAGGGCGGGGATCCCGCTCAGCTCCTACAGCTGCCTGGAAAGAGGCTGGTACAAGATCAACGTCGACCACCTCTTCCGCATGGCGGGGGCGCTGGGCATCGGGCCCGAAGAGGTGTGGCCCGGCGGCAACGGGGACCTGTCCGGGAGCGGGGACGGCCTGCAGCCGGATCAGGCCGATCGCCGGGCGGGCAGGCAGGCGCCGGCGGCGGTGATGGAGGACGTGCTGCAGGCGGTGTGCGAGGCCTTCAAGGTTTCGCCGCGCAAGCTTCTTTCCGGCAAACGCTGGAGCCGCCTGCAGGAGGCGCGGGCTGCTTGCGGGATCCTGGTGCGGGAGGCCTCGGTGCTGCGGCTGCGAGGCCTTTCCAAGAGGCTGGGGATCAGCGAGTCGGCCCTGGGCAGGCTGGTGCGCCGCCACCTCAAGCAGGCAAAAGAGGATCCCGACCTGGCTGCCCGCATCGAATCGGCCAGAGGCGCGCTGAAAGGAAGCGGGGTCGTGCCTTGAATTTTGAATTTTTTCGCGAATTGTGCAGGCTGCGGAGTGTCCCAAAAAGTTCAAAATTCAAGGCACGACCCCAACGCCCAGCCGCCAGAATCACCCAGATAAGGTGAGACAGGATGAGACAAGATGAAACACCATGCAACAAGATGCCACATCCTGCACTATCAGGGATAGTCGCCAATTTCCTCCGAAGCTCCCTCCGAACGGTCCTCCGCTGAAACCGCTCTCCGGCTATTTCTGACTTCAAGGTTCTTACTATTGCCATAAAAGCGGCTCCTAAGTTATGGCAGTTTCAAGACTCTTTGCGCCTGACCTGTGGGTCCGAAATAGGCCTGAAAATACCACCCGGCGGCCTCTGGATAAACCGGTGGTGCATAAGTTAATATACCTCGCGTCTAACGAAAACTGGCGTTTTTTGTGGGATTCAGCGATCCACTTTAGCAAGCGAGCCCGAAAACTGCCCCCAGAAAACGTCACAAATCGCAAATCTCTTTTGAGGAGGAGAGAGTCATGCATTTCATTTCAAGGCACCGATTGGTATCTGCGGCGGGTGCGGCGGCTGTGCTGGCCGGCGCGGTCTTTTTCCTGAAGGCCTTCCCGAGGCCTCCGGCGATGGGTCCGGTCTTGCAGCGGGCTTTGCTGGAGGCTGAAGGCAAGGGGGAAAAGGTTCCCGTCATCGTGGAGCTGGAGGAGGGGATCTTTCGGGTTCTCAGTGCGGGGAAGAGCGATGCGCTGGAGTCGATCCAGGGCTTTGCGGCGCGGCTGGCTCCCGAGCAGGTGAGGCAGGCGCTGGAGCTGGAGGAGGTGGTTGCCGTCCACTTCGATGCGCCGATCCGGACTGGGGACTTTCGCCACGCAGAGGCGCAGAGACGCAGAGAGGCAGATGAGGGGAAGGGGAAGGACTCCGGCCTCCAGCCCCCAGCCTCCAGCCCATTTCTTCGAGCCCTGGGAGCCGATCAGATGCATCGGTGGGGGCTGGATGGGACCGGGATTGCCGTGGCTGTGGTGGATTCGGGGATTGCGGATCTGCCGGGGCTGCGCGTAGTGGAGCGGATGGATTTCACGGGGGAGGCCGGGGAGAGCCGTGATCCGTTTGGGCACGGTACCCACGTTGCGGGGATCCTGGGGTTTCACGCAGAGGCGCAGAGCCGCAGAGAGGCAGATGAGGGGAAGGGGCTTCGGGGG
>JANQFM010000675.1 GCA_028277865.1 Acidobacteriota bacterium | reverse complement strand
TCGCGGTTGATCCGCTCCAGACGACCGTGTCCTCACTCCCACTGCACGTAGGCGCTTGAGATCTGCCCAAGGGAAGGGGTCCCCGCCAGTTGCATGATTCGGATCAGCTCGGCTTGCAGGATCTCCAGCACCTTTTCAACGCCTGCCTGACCGAAGGCGGACAATCCCCACACGTAGGGCCGCCCGATGCATACCGCCGAAGCGCCCAAAGCCAGGGCTTTGAAGATGTCGGTGCCGCGCCGGAAGCCTCCGTCGATAAGGACGGGCATGTGCCCTTGAACCGCCTCCACCACCTCAGGCAGGCATTCGATGGTGGAGCGGTTGCTTTCCTCCTGCCGTCCGCCGTGATTGGAAATGATGATGCCGTTCACCCTGTGATCAAGGCACAGCCGGGCGTCTTCGCGGGTGACGATCCCCTTGATGAGCAGCTTCATGCGGGTGCTGCGGCGCAGCCAGCCGACGAAATCCCAGTTCAGGGAAGCATCCAGCTTCTCGTGATCCGAAGGGAGATTCCTGAAGTTGCCCAGCTCGGAGGATTTGGGGTCCAGCAGGCGGTCCAAGAAGGCCCTCTGGCTTTCCCTGTTGCCCAGCACCGGAGTGTCCACCGTGAGCGCCACCACCCGGCATCCGGCAGCTTCGGCTTGCTGCAGCAGGGCGCGGGTGATCTTGCGGTCGTCGGTGGGGTAGAGCTGAAACCAAAGGGGCGACCGGCCTGCCTGGGCGATTTCCGCAATCGAATGGCTGCTGAAGCTGGACACGATGGGCAAGTGCTTGCGCTGTGCAGCGGCCCGGACCATGGCCAACTCCCCTTCGGGATGCATATGCCTTTGACCGCCGATCGGCGCCAACAGGATGGGGCTTTCCAAAGCCTCGCCCAGCAATTGCAGACGGGTGTCGATGCGGCTCACGTCCACCAGGCGGCGGACCCGGATCCGGATCTCGCCGAAAGCCTCCCGGTTGGCACGCAGCGTCCGACGGTCGTCTGCGCCATCCGCCACAAAATCGAAAGCGGCTTTGTCCAGCGCTTTTCGCGCGGCCTCCTCAAAGCCGAAGACGTTGAGCAAGCGGTCGAATTCATCGCCAGCCTCTTGAATCCGTGAGGCTCGCAAAGGAACCTGGCTCAATAGCGGCGAGGCGGCTAAGAAGCGGAAAAACTGGCGGCGGGCCAAAAAGCGCTGTTGCATGGGACGGCTGGAGTATAGGGAATTCCACGCAAAGCCGCAAACAGAAGGGGGCAGGAGTCAGGAGGCAGGAGTCAGGAAGAAAGGCAAACAAGAGTGAGAAGGAAGAGTTCGCAGTTTGTATGACCTGAGTTGTCTTCTCTTCCTGACTCCTGATTCCCGACTCCTTCTATTCTACGGCTGCAGCTCCGGATGGGCCTGGAAGACCGAGGCTGAGAAAGACTGGCCGGATTCAGGGTGCTTGAGCAGGCGCTTGAGGACCAGGTCGAAGAGCAGGGGGTTGTATTCATAGATTTCGTTGAGTCCGGAGCGCTCCTCAGAGCTGATGTAGCCTTCGCTTTGCAGCCGCCGGGTGGAGATGAGGACGTTGATGGCGGGCAGGGGGTAGTCGCTGCCGTTGACCAGTCGGGAGTGCAGGTCGGAGCGTTGCAGCAAGGTGCGCAAGGGTGCTCCCATGCGGTTGGTTTGGGTGAGGGCCGAGATCTCGCCGAAAAGCAGTCCCAGGTAGCGTTCTTCGTCCATGAGGCGAAGGAAGAGGTCAAAGTTGGAGACTTGGGGGCGGCCGGGGTCATCCAGGTCGGGATTTTCGCCCAAGCTGGCGCAGTGAGCCATGATCACCCGCACGCCCCGATCCAGGGGTCGACGCAGCAGCAGGGGATTTCCCAGTTCCTGATCCTCTTCGGATTCGACCGCTTTTTCCTCTCCGGCGTGGCTGAGCAGCACCAGGCCCAGTTCGGCCATGCGGGCGTAAAAGGGGTCGCACTTGGGGTCGGATGGGTCGATACCCATGGCGTTGGGCAGCCACTTGACGATGCGTCCGCCCTGCAATGCCCACTTCTCCAGTGCCTGGACAGCGTCGGGCCGGTAGGGATGAATGGAGATGCCCGGCTTGAAGAGGTCCGGTCGGCGAGCGGCCAGATCAAAGACGTACTGATTGGGGACGTAGAATTCCGTTTTGTCGGGATTGGGGGTTCCATCCGGGTTGTAATGGCGGTCAAAGGGCAGCAGCAGATGGCGTCCTGGGGCAGGGAAGCTGCCTACCAGCGCGACCAGTCTGCGGGCGTACTCCTGGTCGGCCTGATCCAAATCCCGGATGCCGGCTGCACTGCGGTAGATGTCGAATTGGATGCGCTTGAACGGATGGCGCCAAGAGCGCATGCTGGGGTGGACTTTGATGCCGCTGCTTCCCGTCCCCAAACCCACCACGTGCAGGTGGTAGTCGAAAAGCAGTCCCGGGCGCAGCCCGCGGTAGGCTTGCTGGACCAGGTCACGGGCGGGCTGGCTGAGTCCCTGCGCCATTTCCTCGGGCGCATGGTCGAATGCGCCTCCCAGTTGGTGGACCAGGCATGAACTCCAGAGGAAGGGCAAACTGACCGCTGTCAGCAGCAGGATGGCAAGGACGAGCCGCCGGATCTTGCGTTTCTTCTGTGATCCCATTTCCCAGCCATGTTCGCAAAAACGCCTGCTCTGCACCAGCCGTCGGCAAAAAGTCCAAAATGCTGGACAGCACGGACTTCAAAAATGCAGTCAAAGACCAAGCGGAGCGCACCCTTGATTCGATGCTTCATGATCCGTATACTACCCCAAGAACATACGTGTCCCAGGAGGGAGCATGAGGACAAAGCTGACCATCACGATCGACCAGGACTTGATTCCTTTGGCCAAGGAGTACGCCCATGTGCAGGGCCTCTCTCTTTCTCGCCTGATCGAGAGGTACTTGACTAAGGAGGTGCTGGGTAACTCCCGCCAGTCATTCTCGCAGCGTTGGCGAGGCCGTTTCAAGCCTTCCCAACGTTCTGGAGAACGCTATAAAGCATTGAGCGAAAAGTATTTATGATCCTTCTGATCGATACGGATGTTCTGATCGACTTGGCCTTGGACCGCGCTCCGTTCGCCCAGCCGGCCGCTGCCCTAGTGGACGAATTGGAAAAGAGCCCTGGCACAGCTTTCATGGCCTGGCATTCGGTGTCGAATTTTTACTATCTTGTTTCCTCGGCAAGAGGGCGGAAACAAACCAGAGGCTTCCTGTCGGATTTGGCCAGGTTCATTGAAGTAGCCCCCACCACGACAATGAGCCTGCGGCAGGCGATCAAAATGGAGCTCCCAGATTTCGAGGATGCCTTGCAGGTTGCCGCAGCCCTCGCTTGCCGCGCCGGGGCGATTGTAACCCGCAATCTCAAGGACTATCGAAGGTCGCCCATCCAGGCGATCGGCCCGCCGGCAGCGCTGAAACTCATTTCTTGATTGTGTTTCGAATTCTGAACTCCCTCTCGCCAATGCTGTATAGTCTGGCGCGGAAAGGGGGACTTCATGACAAGTCTGCATCGATTCCGCCCGGCATGGTGGGCAGTGCCGGCACTTTTGGGGTGGCTGTCACTTTCGGCAGCCGAGGTGGGTCCGTCCAACGGTTCATTGGTGATCATCGGGGGCGGCTTGCGCGATGAAACTATCCTGAAGAGGTTTTTTGAGTTGGCTGGCGGGCTGGACGCTCCTGTCGTGGTGATCCCCACCGCCGGGGGCGGTCGCCATTACAGCCAGAGCTGGCGGGGATTGCGGGCTTTCCGGCGCATCGGCGCCACCAACGTCACCCTTTTGCACACCTACGATCGCCAGGAGGCTGATTCCCGGGAATTCGTCGAACCGATCCGCAGGGCACGAGGCGTCTACTTCACCGGTGGGCGTCAATGGCGATTGGCCGATGCCTATCTCAACACCCGCACCCAGCGGGAATTGGAGGCGCTACTGGAGCGGGGCGGGGTCATCGGAGGCTCTTCGGCGGGGGCGACCATTCAGGGATCCTACCTGGTGCGAGGCGACACCAGCACCAACACCATCATGATGGGGGACCATGTGGAGGGCTTCGGGTTCCTGCGCAATGTGGGGATCGACCAGCATCTCTTGCGACGCAATCGCCAGTTCGACCTGCTGGAGGTGATCGAAGCCCATCCCGATCTGCTGGGGATCGGCATTGACGAAAACACCGCCATCGTGGTGCGCGGCGACAGCTTCGAAGTCATCGGTCAGGGCTACGTGGCCATTTACGATTCCAAGAAGATGATCCCGCCCCAAGGCGGCTTTTACTTCCTGGCGCCGGGAGACCGCTACGACCTCAAAAACCGCCAGGCTTCGCGTCCGCGGCGGACTTTCGAGCCGCTGGAAAGGGTAGTGGAGCGTGGGGAAGTCAAGCAGCGCTGAGAATTTCACGCAGAGGCGCGGAGGCGCAGAGGAGGGGGAAGAGAGGTCCGCAGCTCTTGCGGCGTTGCCTTCGGTTTGACGTCAGGCACCTGGACTCTTACAGTGTTCGCTTCAATTTCTTGAGAGTTCCCAAAAACTGAAGGAAAGCAAATTCATGAGCGAAAGAATCAAATTCGAAAACGGAAGGCTGCACGTTCCTGATCAGCCCATCATCCCTTTCATCGAGGGGGACGGGATCGGGATCGATATTTGGCCGGCCACGCAAAGAGTGCTGGACGCCTCGGTTGACAAGGCCTACGGCGGGCAAAAGTCGATCGCCTGGAAAGAGATTTACGCCGGTGAAAAAGCGTACGACAAGTGCGGGGAGTGGCTGCCTGATGAGACCGTCCAGTCCATCGCCGAGCACAAGGTGGCCATCAAGGGTCCCCTGACGACACCCGTGGGAGGCGGCATCCGCAGCCTCAACGTGACGCTGCGCAAGGTATTGGACCTGTACGCCTGCGTGCGCCCCTGCCGCTACATCCCCGGCGTCCCCTCGCCGGTCAATGAGCCCGAAAAGCTCAACGTGGTCATTTTCCGCGAGAACACCGAGGACGTTTACGCCGGCATCGAATGGCAGCAAGGCTCCGCCGAGGCCGCGCAAATCATCGGATACATCGGCGACGAGTTCGGCATGAAGATCCGCCCCGATTCCGGGATCGGCATCAAGCCCATCTCGGTATCCGGCACCGAACGCCTGGTGCGCAAGGCCATCCGCTACGCCGTCGACCAGGGGCGCCGACGGGTCACCCTGGTGCACAAGGGTAACATCATGAAATTCACCGAGGGCGCCTTCCGCGATTGGGGATATGCCTTGGCCAAGCGTGAATTTCCCCAGATCTGCATTGATGAAAATGAACTCTGGGACAGTTACGGGGGGCAGGTGCCCGAAGGCAAGATCGTGGTCAACGACCGTATCGCCGACGCCATGTTCCAGCAGGTGCTGCTGCGTCCCAACGAGTACGAGGTGATCGCGCTGCCCAACCTGAACGGCGACTACCTTTCCGATGCCTGCGCAGCTCAAGTGGGCGGGCTGGGAATGGCGCCGGGCGCCAACCTCAGCGACGAGGTGGCCCTTTTCGAAGCCACTCACGGAACGGCGCCCAAATACGCCGGGCAGGACAAGGTCAATCCCGGCTCGCTGATCCTGTCGGGCGTCATGATGCTGGAGCATTTGGGGTGGCAGCAGGCCGCCGACCGGGTTTACGCGGCGCTGGGCAAGACCATCGGGCAAAAGCGGGTCACCTACGACTTGGAAAGGCAGATGAAAGGCGCCGAGCTGCTCAAGACCAGCCAGTACGCTTCTGCCATCATCGAAAATCTGTAACAATCGAGGAGAGAGGGGATTTCGCGTAAAGACGCAAAGTCGCAAGAAAAAGAAGGAAAAGAGAAGCGGTCAGGGATGGAGAAGGCTCTTCATCCGTTGTGAAATCCCCCTCTGAGCCTGCGTCATGAACAGCAAGATCACCGTTATCGGGGGCGGCAACGTGGGAGCCACCACGGCTCAGCGGCTGGCTGAAAAGTCCCTGGGCGACGT
>JANQFM010000660.1 GCA_028277865.1 Acidobacteriota bacterium | reverse complement strand
TCATACCGCCACCGTCCGGACGTCGCCTGAAGCCCCGCCCACCATCTATCCGGGCGGTCCCGGGCATCAGTTCGACTCGCTCGCTTACGTGCGCTTCCTTTTTGATTGCGCCAGCGACGACCGCTTCACGGCGGACAACATCATGGCCGAGCTGGCCAACGTCTACGAGCTTTCCTGGATTGAACGGCTGCTGTACCGCTACGCTATCATCCCCACCGTACGCGACGCGCTGCTGGACCAGAAAGAGCGCTTCGCCTGGACCAACGAGGCCACACCCTGGGGACATGGGCGCATAGACCCATTCAATCAGGTCAAGCTGGACATTCTCGGACTGCAGCCCTGGGACGGCAGCATCGGCAACTCCGACATGGTGCCGATCTGGAACCTGGGCGCCCGCCAGGGCCAGTCGCTGCACTGGGACGGGCTCAACACCGTCCTGCCCGAGGTGACCCGAAGCTCCGCCATCGGCGACGGCGCAACCCCCAAGACCATCCCATTGGAGGATCTGGACAGGATGGAGGCCTGGCTCAAGCAGCTTCCGCCTCCTGAGTTCCCCTTTCCCATCGATGAGGACTTGGCGGCCCAGGGCGCCCCCGTCTATGCCCGCGAATGCGCCCAATGCCACGAATTCGGGCAACCCAGGAACGGGACCGTCATCCCCCAGCAAGAGGTCGGCACCGATCCTCACCGCCTGCGGATGTGGACCCAGGCATCCGCCGATGCCTACAACGAATACGCGCAAGGATACGATTGGGACTTCGACGGCTTTCGCAAGACCAATGGCTATGTCGCCGTCCCCCACGACGGCCTGTGGATCCGGGCGCCTTACCTGCACAACGGCTCCGTTCCGACTCTGCGCGACTTGCTGGAGCCTCCCGAGAAGCGGCCCAAAAAGTTCTATCGCGGCTACGACGTCTACGATCCCGAAGCCATGGGCTTCATCTCGGACGTCCCCGAAGAAAACGGTCATCCGTTTACCTTGCACGACACCTCCTTGCCGGCCAACAGCAATCAGGGTCACCTGTTCGGAACCTCGCTGCCAGCCGAGGAGAAGCGGGCGCTTCTGGAGTATCTGAAGACCAAGTAGCCGTTTTCGGCAAGGAGCCTGCGCGACGTGCACAGGCCAATCCGCCAGCTAGGAGATCGAAGAATGGCTGAAGAAAAACTTGAGGCAATTGTGATCGGAACCGGTTTCGGGGGCGCCATCAGCGCCTGCCGGCTGAGCAAGAAGTGGCCCGGCAAAGTCATGGTGCTGGAACGGGGCAAGAGATACCCGATGGGGACATTCCCCAGGTCTCCTCACGATTTCTCCAGCAACTTCTGGTATATCCCGGCTGAGAAGCGGCCCGCTTTCAAGGAGATGGGCGACCAGGAAGCGCACGGGGTCTACGACATCCGCTCCTACGATCACATGGACGTCATCCAGGGTGCCGGATTGGGCGGGACTTCCCTGATCTATGCCAATGTCTTCCTGCTGCCCCCGCAAGAGATCTTCGACCAGCGCTGGCCGGATTCGTGCAAGAAAAAAGAGCTGTTGCCCTACTACGCGGTCGCCAAAGAAGTCTTGGGATCCCGCCCCGTGCCCGGCTACGACAACCAGGGCAAGCGTCCGGCCAAGGGATCCCGCCGGCAGATCATCCGCACCGAACTCTTCGAGCACGTCGCCAAGAGGATCGGCGCCGGCAGCAAGCTGACCGACCTCAACGTATTTTTCGGGAATGATCCCGAAAAGCCGCTGGAAATGGGCCTGCAGGACAAGAACCGCTACGGGGCGACCCAAACCTCCTGTGTTTACTGCGCCGAGTGCATGGCAGGCTGCAACTACCACTCCAAGAACACGGTCGACCTCAACTACCTCTTTGTGGCGGAGAATTGCCACGGCGCCAAGATCCTCACCGAGTGCTTGGTGGAGGCCATCGTCCCCGTGGACGAAAACGGCCACGATCATCCCGAGGCCGATGGCACCCACGGATACCGGGTCTACTACTGGGATCTGGGCCAGGGCAGCGTGGACGAGCAGCGCCGCACCAAACCCGACTATCACAGCCTGCCTTGCGTCTTGGCCAAAAGGGTCATCCTTTCGGCCGGCTCGCTGGGTTCCACCGAGCTGCTGCTGCGCAACAAGATCCACTTCAGGACGCTGACAAGGGTCAGCAGCAAGCTTGGGGAGCGCTTCTCGGGCAACGGCGACTTCCTGTCCTTCGTGTTCGGAAGCTCCAAACGGGTGGGTTCCAACTATGGCCCCGTCATCACCCGTTACATCGACCACGGCTTGTTCGAGAAGTTCGACCGCAAGGGCGCCTTCATCACCGAGGACGCATCCTATCCGACCTTTGCCGCCTGGTTCTTGGAGGGGATCCGCCCTGTCTCCTCCCGGATTCCGGAGCTGTTCCACACGATCGTCGATGTCCTGAAGCGCCTTATCAAGGGGCGCAACGACGGAAGGGTCGGCTATGCATTCCGCGCCGTCCTGGGTGGGGATCTCTCTGACCGCATCGCCGTCCAGCTCTGCATGGGGGTGGACGAGTCGGACGGAACAATGACACTGGACGGCAAGGACCATCGCCTGCGGCTCGACTGGCCTTATCAGAACAGCAAAGCGCTCTACCGCAAGATCCTGCGAAGGGGCCAGCAGTTCGCCAGGGTGGTGCGGGCCCGGAAATTTCTGCCTCTCCTGACCTGGGCTTGGCCCTTCCGACGCAACGTTACCGTTCACCCCCTGGGAGGCTGCTCGCTGGCCATGGACGAAAAAGAGGGCGTGACCAACGCCGATCGGACCAAGTTCAAGGATCCCGAGACCGGCATCGATCGAACAAACTTTGGTGAGGTCTTCGGCTACAAGGGACTCTACGTGGCGGACGGGGCGCTGTGCCCCTCGGCGGTCGGCGCTAACCCATGCGCCACCATTGCCGCCCTTTCCGAAATGGTTGCCGAAGGAATCACCGGTGAGGCGCCCTGCGCAGACCTGCGGGGTGACGAAGCCGGAGCCCCCCAGAAGGGGACGGCCGGATAATCGTTGGCGGGTCATAATCGACGTCCGCCTGTCCGGGAAAGGATTCCATCTCTCATGGGGACTTCCGCAAAGAGCCCGCCACGCTCAGCCCAGGGTTTGGTGTCACGGTTGCTGGGCTGGCTGCGTCCCCTGCTTTACCCTCTCATCCTTGCGGCGGTTGCGGCGGGGATCCTCTACGTGCTTTGTCTGGGCGGCATTGCCGTCCCCTCC
>JANQFM010000617.1 GCA_028277865.1 Acidobacteriota bacterium | reverse complement strand
CCCATCTCTTCCTTCATCCCGCCACGGGACGGCGCTGGATCAATCCTGAGAAGTCCTTCAAGGATGCGGTGACGGAGGCAGGGTTCGGCTGGGTGGGGTTCCACGATCTGAGGCGGTTCCGGGCCACCCAATGGGTGAGGCAGGGAATCGACGTGAGGACCGTCAAGGAACTGCTCGGCCATGCCGACATCCAGACCACCATGCGCTATGCCCAGTTCGTCTCGTCGGCCCTGGAGCAGGTGCGCAGAATCCAGGATTCGGAGGCTTCAGAGCCCGAAGCCGTGGGAGACATTTGGGAGACAGGCAGTTGAAGGGAAAAGGGGAGTCGGCTGCAAGTTGTTGAAATCACTGGAGCCGGCGAAGGGAATCGAACCCCCAACCTACGCATTACGAATGCGTCGCTCTACCGTTGAGCTACGCCGGCTCTAAGGAGAGGGCGGCATTATAGCAGGGGAAGGCTGGGAAAAGAGGAGCCGCGAAAGCGATCAGCCGGACTTTGCGCTGTACTTGGCGGCCAGGGCACCCATGTCCTCAGCCTCCTGGATGCGGCCCTGGGCCTGGTAGTACATCGACAGGCTGGTGTAGGCCAGGGCATTTTCCGGGTCCGCGTCGCGCAGCCGTTCGCCGTAGAGGATGGCGCTGTCCATGTCCTTCTGGTGGTAGTAGCTCATCGAAATGGCGTGCAGGGAGTCCTTGTGGCCGGAATCCTGCTCCAAGGCTTTTTGCAGCTCGGCAATTGCCTCGTCCAACTGGTCGAGGACGAAGTACTCCATTCCTTTTTGATAGTGCTCGTCAGCGGTCATTGGGGCTCCAAAGGTCCAAGGTCCAAGGTCCAAGGTCCAAGGTCCAAGGTCTGCAGAGTGTACATTTTCAGAAGCTTTACAGCCTCACAGCTTTCTTCCTTCCGTATCGTAGAGTCGCAGGGGGCCGAACTCTTGCAGCGAGGCCTCCATCTTGCTGCGGTCGCCTACCACGATGATGACGAACTGATCAGGGTTCAGGTAGCGTTGGGCCATTTGCTGCACTTGAGCCGCACTGACAGCTTGAACTTGCCGGACGTAGTTGGGGAAATAGTCATCGGGCAATCCGTAAAGGCGGCGGGTGATTTCGAGCATTCCGACCGAGGCGGGGGTTTCCAGGTGAAAGAGGAAGTTGCCCGTCAGTTCGGAACGGGCCATCGACATCTCTTGCGATCCCGGCGGCTCGTCTTGGAGGCGCCTGAATTCAGAGAAGATCTGGCGAACCGATTCGGCCACTACATCAGAACGGACATCGGTGGCGGCCAACAGCAGCCCGTCATGGCGGAAGTTTCTCTGAAAGCTGTAGATCCCATAGGTAAAGCCCCTCGCTTCACGCAAGTTCAAAAAGAGCCGCGAGCTGGCGCCGCCGCCCAAAACCTGGTTGGCGACCCGCATAGGATGGGCGTCCGGATGGCCTCGTGCGAAGGTGCGCCCCGCCACCACCAGGCGGGCTTGCTCGGAGTGGGGGCGATGAACCAGCTCGACCCGGCGGCCTTGGCAGGCGACCGGAGAAGCAAAAGACGGTTCGTTGGACGGGCTGCCCTGCCAGCTTCCCCAGTAACGCTCGGCCAATTTGAACCCCTGGTTGGGCGATATGGCCCCGGCCAGCAACAGGATTGCCTTCGAAGGGACAAAACGGCTGCCAAACACCTCTTCGATCTGCTCTTTGGCGGCCGCATCCAGTTGAGCCGGGGTCATGGTCCACTTTCGGTAAGGATGATCCGGGAAAAGCGTCTCATAAAGCCTCTCGTCGGCCAGGAAGTCGGGCATGGAGCGCTGGCCGATCAATTCGCTGTGCCAGCGGACCTTCGACTTTTGCAGTTCCTTGTCAGGGAAGGCCGGACGGCGAACCATCTCCGAGAGCAACTCCAATCCCGCCTCAGCCTGGTCCACCAGCAGATCCATGGAAAACAGGCAATGCTCCACCCGGACATCGAAATCGTACTGGATGGCGGCCCGGTCCATTTGCTCGGCAATCTGCTCGGCGTCTCGCGAGGCAGTCCCCTGCTTGAGCGATTCGACGGCCAGGGGGATGAGCGACAGGTTGTCATCGGGATTGTGGATGCGGCCGGCCTCGACCGAAAGCCGGACACCCAGGCGGGGAATGCGGTGGTTTTCCACCACCAGCACAGTCAGGCCGTTGGAGAGCCTGCGGCTGGGGATATCGGGGTAATTAACGTCTGCCACCGAGGTCGGCAATGGGGGTCTTTGGTGCATCAATCCTCTGCTTGAGAAGGAGAACGGGGAGCCTCCGTTCTCCGTTTTCCTGACTCCAGTGCCGCCCGGATGCGGCCCGTTTGAACCCTTCGCCGCAGATCGTGCAAGGCAGCCATCAAGCCGCCGGACGGACCATCAATCGGATCCGGTTGCGGGGGCGAAAAGTCTTGCGGGCCGCTGCCAAAATGTCATCCGCAGTCACTGACTGGTAACGCGCCAATTCCTGATTGGCGATGCGGGCATCGCCATAATAGACCGAGTAGCGGGCCAGCGTCTCTGCCACCCTGGACACCTTGGACTGGCGCGAGACGAATCGGAATGTGAACTGGTTTCTGGCCTTCTCCAGTTCCTGTTCGGAGACCGGCTCCTGGGCAGCCCGCTGCAACTCGTCGTCGACCGCCCGGATGACCTCATGGGGATCGGCCTGGCTCTGGATCAGGAAAGAGATCTTGAACAATTGGGGGCCTTTGTAGTGATTGGGTCCGGCTGAAAGGCTGCTGATCCAATTGCGCTTGTGGACCAGCTCGCGGTAGTAGCGGGAGGACTCTCCCTGGGAAAGGATCAGGGCCAGCATGGCCAATGCATAGCTTTCGGGGCTGGAAGGGTCTCCGATGTGAAACCCTAGATAAGCCGCCGGCAGGACAGCCAGAGGGTCGTCCATTTCCTCGAGCTTTTCCTCTCGTTGCTCCGGCTCCACAATGCGGGGCGGCCGTGAGCCGGTTCGATGAGTGACGGGCCCGAAATAGTGCTCGACCCGCTTCAGGGCCCCGCGCGGATCGAAATCGCCGCAAAGAGAGAGGATGGCGTTGTCGGGGCCGTAATGGGCGCGATGGAAGTGCCGAACGTCTTCGATTCTGGCCCCTTCCAGATCTTCGACTTCGCCGATGGTGGAATGGGCGTAGGCCCAATTGGAGTAAGCCAGCTCGTCAAAGCGCAGGTAGGCTCTGCCGTAGGGGCGGTTGTCGTAGCTTTGCTTCCTTTCCTCGATGACCGTGCGGCGCTGGTTTTCGAAGTTTTCGGGCGTTACCTGCAGGGAGCGCATCCTTTCGGCTTCCAGCCACAGGCCCAGATCGAGGTAGTGAGAGGGCAGCGTCTGGTAGTAATTGGTCCGGTCCTTGTTGGTTGTGGCGTTCCAACGCCCGCCCGCCTCGTCGATCAGCCGTCCGTGCTCGTTCTTGGACAGGTTTTCGGACCCTTGAAACATCAGGTGCTCGAAAAGGTGAGCAAACCCCGAAGCCCCCGGCTGCTCATAGCTGGATCCGACCCGGTAATGAACCGAAACGTGGACCAGAGGGATGAGGCGGTCGGGGCATAGGATCACTTCCAGCCCGTTTTCAAGGCGGTGGACTTCGAATTCGATCTCAGGCGCCCTGTCCATGCCGTACACGTTAAGGATTAGGTGTCACGGCGTCAAACCCGAGCCAGCCGATCAAGAGATTCACGCAGAGACGCAAAGACGCAGAGAGAGCAGATGAGAAAAGGAGTTGAGGGAGCTCGCATTCTTTCTCTTCCGGCTCTGTCTGCCTCTCTCTGCGTCTCTGCTCCTCTGCGTGACGAGATTTGACAGTGCTGGTTTGGAATCGCAAAATGGTTTGGTGGACGACCCGCTCTACCTCCCCATAACGGACCAACAAGAAGTTCAGACCCTATTTGACGAACTGCCTTTGGCGGGGGATCCCGATGACTTCATCCAATTCGTGCTGGGTTTCCCTCGGCACTATTTGGTCAAGACTCCGCGGGTCGATATCGTCAAGCACTTCCTGTTGGCGAAGAGCCGGGGCGATCAGCCATTCGCCTCTTCGCTATACCGCCACGAGGAAGCCTGGAAGCTCTGCCTTGTCACCCAAGACCGGGACCAGCTCTTTTGCCGCATCGCGGGCACCTTGAGCTGCACCGGAATGGACATCCGCTCGGCCGAGGCATTTGCCAACGCCAACGCGGTTGTGCTGGACACCTTCGAATTCACCGACCCTTCCAGTGTTTTCGCTTCGAGCCGGCGTCAGCAAGATTTTCAGCACCTGCTTGAAAAAGTCTTGGCAGGCCAGCAGCAGCTGGAGGAGTTATTCGAATCACGAGCCGCCCAGGTGTGCATTCTGGACGACCGGCCCCCCAGGATCCGGATGGACAACAACCAGCATCCGGACGCCACTTACCTTTCCATAGACTTTCCCGACCACTTCGGGCACCTTTACTTGACCAGCCGTTGCATTTCCGAGCAGGGCGGGAGCATCGAGATGGCCTACGTCCACATCAGCGGCCCACGCATTCACGACGAATACTACTTGACCTGCAACGGCCAAAAGCTCGCCCTCCCCCAGCAAGAAAAGCTGCATCAGGCTCTGGCTCAAGTGATGAGACCCTACCTGAAGCAGCAGGCGGTGGGGCTGTAGGCAGTGGGCGGTAGGCAGTAGGCAGTAGGCAGTAGGCAGTGGGGGAAATAGAATTCTTGACTGACAACTGACAACTGACAACTGACAACTGACAACTGACAACTGACAACTGACAACTGACAACTGACAACTGAACAATCATGGCCAAATCCAACTCATTCGATGTCATGTCCAGTGTGGACCTGAACGAGGTGAACAACGCCCTTCAGCAGACCATGAAAGAGGTCAGGCAGCGCTTTGACTTCAAGGGCAGCAAGAGCCTGGTGACGCTGGAGGAAGGGGCGCTGGTCCTGCTTTCCGACGATGACTTCAAGCTCAAGCAGCTCACCGACGTCCTGGAGCAGAAGCTGATCAAGAGAAGCGTTCCTCTGAAGGCCCTCGACTACGGCAGGGTCGAGCCGGCGGCAGGCGGGGCGGTTCGCCAGCAGGTGTCCATCCAGCAGGGCATTCCCACGGAAAAGTGCAGGGAGATCGTCAAGGTCATCAAGAAGGCCAAACTCAAGGTGCAGGCCTCGATCCAGGGTGATTCGGTGCGGGTCTCGGGCCGCAACCGGGATACCCTGCAGCAAGTGATCGCAATGCTCAAGGAAGAGGACTTCGGGATCCACATGCAGTTCGGGAATTACAGGTCGAATTGAGGGGAGTTTCACGCCAAGCCGCAAAGTCGCAAAGAAGGGAACGCAAGGGAAGAATGGAAGAGGATCAGGTCTAACCCCAATGCCGCTCACTTAATGGCCACGTGCCGGGCTCGTCCCGGTCGGGCCGTGTTTGGAAACCAGAACCGAGCAAGAGGCCTGATCCGCCACCCCCGAGCTTGCCTCGGTGGGGCGATGTGGGTCTGCCTGGGCTGGGAGGATTTTCCGGCGATTGGGATCCCAGCCATGAAACATCGCTCCACGGAGTCAAGCTCCGTGGTGGCGATAGCGTTTTGATCCGGGTCTGGTTACTAAACACAGCCCGACCGGGACAAGCCCGGCACGTGGCCTCCATATCTTTCAGCGCTATTCCCCTTAAGTGAGCAGCATTGGGTCTAACCCGAATTTCTCACGGTTTGCCCGCTGTGGAACCGCCATCATCCGCCCTGGCTGCGTTGCGCTCCCTCGGCCTGCTCGACCTACATACAGAACGCCTGCGCGGGCCTTTCTCGCGACGCCTTTCCTGGACGGCGCTTGCGGCCCCTCGCTGCGGCAATCCATGAGAAATCCGGGCTAAACTTTGCGGCTTTGTTCGCGAGATCACTCGCTCGAAGGTCCCTTGCCGGATTTCAATTCGGCGATCTGCTGCTGGATTTCGGGGGTGTCCAGAAGTTCGGCGGCGGTGATCAGGGGGAAGAAGGGGTATTCGGAGAGCAGTCGGGATCCTCCCTGCTGGCGGTCGACCAGGCAAAAGACGGCCGCGACCCTGTAGCCGGCTTGCTCGGCTCGCTGGGTGGCGGCCAAGGTCGAGCCGCCCGTGGTGCAAACGTCGTCCACAATGATCACTGCAGTCCCCTGGGCCGCCTCAAAGCCCTCGATGAATCGTTGGGTGCCGTGCGATTTGGCCTCTTTGCGCACGATGAAAGCGGAAAGGGGCCGGTAACGGTCGCGGTGAAGGTAGCTGACCGCTGCCACCGCCGAGACGATCGGGTCTGCGCCCAGCGTCATCCCACCGATAGCCTGGGCTTCGATCCCCTCATCGCGAATGCGTTCCAGCAGCAATCGGGCTGAGAGGTAGGCGCCCTCCGCATCCAAGGTGGTGGGCTTGCTGTCGAAGTAGTAGTAGCTGGTCATCCCCGAAGTGAGCCGAAACTCCCCCACCTGCAGCGACTTTTCCCTCAGAATCTCAATCAGCCTCTCCCGCTCCGAACCCATTTCTCGCTCCCTCCCAACTCTCAGACTTAGTACTGCCTTCCGTAAATACGCCGGCATTCGGCCGCCCCTGAATCCGCGCCGCGGGCACCTGGCTCGCTCGCCATAGTCCCGGCTATGACTCGCTCCCCAGGCACCCACGGCGCGGCCC
>JANQFM010000616.1 GCA_028277865.1 Acidobacteriota bacterium | reverse complement strand
TTTGGAGCGCCCGCAACGGGGCCTCTGCCTCTGGAGGGATCCCGATCCTGGCAGCCGAGCGGATCCAGACTCCAGAAGCCCGCAAGATGCGGGCGCTCCTGGCCTTTCCGGTCTGAGGCGCTGCCTCGCTAGACTTTCACTTGCAGAGGCGGATATGAAGCTGTCAAAAAAGACCACGATTCTCTTTTCGCCTTATCTGCACCAAAGGCTCTGTCAGATTTCCCGATGGCGAGGAGTCAGTATGAGCGAATTGGTGCGCAAGGCCTGTGAAAAGTGCTAAAGCCCGGATCAGATGGAGAGAGAATCCGTGCCGCGTCCCGAGGAACTGTTGCCGTAATTCTTTTTTGACGTCTACATCTTCGTGTCCGCGGCCGGAGCCAGACAGCCGAACAAATCCCCAGCCCTGCCATTCGCCTATTCTGGATCTGGCTCAGCCGAGCGCCGGAGGATCGACAGCCAGGGTTCCTGTCCAGCTCTCGTAGGGGCGGCCTTTGCGCTCGTCTTCCTTGAAAAAGGCCAGGTAGGTCATCACGTTGTAGTCGAGGAATTCCAACTCCTCCGGTGCGTAAGTGCAGAGGCGGAAGACTCGCCGCCAGGTTCCTGAGTTGAAGTAGTACTGGCGCGCAACACGGTCTCCGAGGAAGACCTGGTCCAAAGGGACGATCTCCTGGTGATGGGTGTGGCCATAGATGATGTAGTCGGCCCGGCGGCTCCTGAAGGCCTGCTCCTGCAAAGCATTCTTGGAATAGCTTTCGTCCCCCCCGCTGATCTTGGGGGCGATCTTGGACAAAATCCCCAGCGACAGCCCCTTGGAGATCTTCAGGGCGATTTCCATGGTATCGACCGCATCCATCTGCCAAGGCTTGTCATGCGATTCGACAAACGGCACCTGGAGGAACTTGTCCACCAGGCTGTCCCATACCTCCTTGACCTTGCGGGAAGTGCTCGGATCGCCCACGGTGGAGGTCAGCACACCTTGAATCCAGGCCGGGATGGTGGTCAAGGGGCGCACGTTGTCGATCTCGCGCAATCCCTTTACGGTTTCTTCAGGCAGTTCCGACCCAAGTTCGTCCTCGACCTGCTTGGGAAAGCGGTTGAGCAGTTCCACCACAACGGCATCGCCCAAAGAGGAGTAGCTGCGACCGTGGTCCGCTTCGAAGTTCAAGCTGTCGTAAATGTCCCCGTGGCGGGCAAATACGCGGTGCTCTGAATAAATCTTACGCTCCCGGCTACTACTTCGACCCGGAAGGACTCGCCGAAGTGGTTCTCGAGACCGATGAAATC
>JANQFM010000605.1 GCA_028277865.1 Acidobacteriota bacterium | reverse complement strand
TTAGTTCGCCCTTTGCTGATAGAGCTTCGAGCCGGAGAGGTAGGTCTTGACCAGATGCTGCTTCAGGATCAGATAGTTGCCGTAGACGTGCATGACCGGAGCAGCCTCTTGATAGGTTCCGTCTCGGGCGACGATATAGACCAGGTCGTCCAGGTGGATTTCGTTTTCGATCTTGATCAGCATGGAGCTTTCAGCCGCATAGGCATCCGAGAGCAGTTCGGCCACCAGCACATGGTCGGCAGGCACGGGAACATTCCGGTCACCTTTCCGGGCCAGCACAATGCCGCTGAGCAACAAGCCGGCGAGCAAGGCAAAGATTGCTTTTCTCATAGTGCTTTATGGTATCGAATCGTCGGGGCCAAAAGAATGTGACAGGCATCACAATTTGCCAGTTGTCAGTGGTCAGCTGTCAGTTGTCAGTGGGACGTTGCATTCCGCGGACCTTGGACCTTGGACCTGGGACCTTGGACTTTGGACGGGTCCGGAACTTTTCCCCTGTCGGTACGACTAGCGTAGAATATGCAGATCATGAAAGCGGCAATTCAGCGCCTGCGCCAGCTCGACCGTCGGCTGTTTTGGGTGGGATACGGCTTGGCCGTGCTTGCTGTGGCCTTGGTCGGAGGGTTGGCGGGCCTGATTTTCGGCTATGCGCTGGAATTGCCCCGCGTGGACGAATTGGAGCGGAATCGCCCCAGCACGGTCACCTCGGTCCTGGACAAGGACGGGCGCGTGTTGGGAGGGATGGCAGTCGAAAGGCGCAGCCTGATCCGCTACCAGGACATCCCTCGGCTGCTCAAGAACGCCGTCCTGGCCGCCGAGGACGCCAGTTTCTTTGAGCATTCGGGAATCGATTTCCGGCGCGTCTTGGTCACCCTTGCCCGCAATCTCCTCAACTGGGAGCGCAAGGGCGCTTCGACGATCACCATGCAGCTCAGCAAGCTGCGCTTCACCAGCTACGCCCCGACCTGGAAACGCAAAATCCAGGATGCGCTCTATGCCATGGAGATCGAAAAGCAGTACTCCAAGGAGCAGATCCTGACCTTTTACTTCAACCAGGTCTACATGGGCCACGGCATCTACGGGATGGCCACTGCGGCTGACTTTTATTTCAGCAAGAGCCTGGAAGAGCTGACCCTGACCGAGTGCGCCCTGCTGGCGGGGATCATCAAGTGGCCCCCTTACTACTCGCCCATCAATTCCCTGCAACGCTCCAAGGTGCGCCGCGACTACGCCTTGCGCCGCATGTTCAATGAGGGTTTCATCGAAGGGCGCGAGTCGCTCGACACGGCTTTGCAGGAGCCCGTCGCACTGAACATTCGCCGACAGGACCCCGGTGTGGCGCCCTACGTGGTGGAGACGGTTCGCCAGGAGCTGGAAAAGGACTACAAGACCGAGGACATCTGGGAGCGGGGACTGCGCGTTCACACCTCCATCGACTACGACATGCAGGCCGCAGCCACCCAGGCATTGCGCGAAGGGCTGAAAGCCTTTGACAAGGAACGGCGCGACTGGGAAGGCGCCCAGCTCAACATCCTCGATCAAGGGAAAGACCTGCAAAGCTATCGTCATCCCGACTGGCGTCAGATTTTCCACCCCGGCCTCATGCTGCACGGGCTGGTTGTCGAATCCGGACCCAAAGAGGCCAAAGTCAAGATCGGCAACTTCACGGCCCTCATCGGGCCCGAGGACGTGGAGTGGACCAAAAAGAAAAAAGTGGACCAAGCCCTGCGGCCGGGAGACGTGGCGGTTTTCACCCTGGAGGAGGTCAACCGCTCCGACCGCACCATCCAAGCCCGCCTGGACCGAATCCCTGAAGTCCAGGGCGCCTTGATGGTCATCGACAACCCCAGCGGCGCCATTCGGGCCATGGTGGGCGGGTTCGACTACAAGTACAGCGAATTCAACCGGGCCACCCAGGCGTTGCGCCAGCCGGGATCGATCTTCAAGCCCTTTACCTATGTCGTGGCCATGGAAGAAGGCCTGTCGCCCTTTGACGTCGCCTGCGATTCGCCGGTCACCTTTTTCGACGGCCTGGGCCGCCCCTACGAGCCCGGCAACTCAGACGACAACTTTAAGGGAGACGTTCAGCTCTATCAGGCCCTGGTCGAATCGCGCAATGTCCCCACGCTTCGGCTGGCCAACCGTCTGGGGATGGAGAAGGTGGTGGAGGCCGCTTCCCGTTTCGGCATCGAACGCAAGCTTCCCCCCTACCTGCCGGTGGCCATCGGGGCAGCCGAAGTCACCCTGCAGGAAATCACCTCAGCCTTCACCGTCTTCGCCAACCACGGCTTTCGCGCCAAGCCTCACCTGATCCGGCGCATCGAAAACTACGACGGCAGCACCCTGCGCGCTGAACAGCCTCGCGAAATGACCGACGTCATCTCGCCTGACGTTTCAGCCAAGATGCTTTTCTTCTTGAGCGGTATCACCCAAAGGCCATGGGGAACCGCTTATCAGGCCCACCAAGTGGATCGTCCGGCAGCCGGCAAGACAGGGACCACTGACGAATACTCCGATAGCTGGTTTGTCGGATTCACGCCCCAGATCACAGCCGGGGTCTGGGTGGGCCACGAGACCAAGAAGACCTTGGGAAAGAAGGTCTACGGCGCAACCCTCGCCCTTCCCATCTGGATCGATTTCTTCAAGAAGATCTCAGACAAGTTGCCGGTGGTGGAATTCGAAGGAGTCCATCCTTACAGCCTTGCAGATGTCATCCGCATCCCCGCCCCCGAAGAAGGCGACGATGAGCCCCGCCCCTGCTCCGGCGATGTGCAGACGGAGTCTCCCACCACAATGAAAGTGGAAGACATCCCGGCGCCGCCGAGGAATTAGTTGGCAGTTGGCAGTTGGCAGTTGGCAGTTGGCAGTTGGCAGTCAAAGAGTTTAGCCAAAGCCGCAAAACCCGTTTTCAAAGCCAATCTCTGAACTCTGTGCTCTCAGTTCTCTGTGGCTATTCTATCTGGAACTGACAACTGATCCCTCAACTCTTCCTAGGCTTGAGGACCTTGACTTCCCGGGCCTGCAGGTTGGCCTCCTCGAAGTTGACGCGGACGCGCAATCCCAACTTGAGTTGGTCTTCGGTGATCTTCTTGCTCTCGAAAAGGCCCTTTTCGGCTCTGTACTTGGTTTTCTTGGTGCAGAAGACCGCCCAGGATTTTCCGCTCTTCTCGTCCACGATGGTGAGGACGTGTTTTTCCTGGTCGATGTGCTGAATGGTCCCTTTGACCACTCGGGTGACCTTGTAGTTGTTGGGGCTGGAAGGGTAGTTGGAAGTGGGGCGGGTTGTGCCGCTTCCCTGAGCCAGGGCGGCGCTGCTCAAGGCAGCAAAGCAAAAAACGGACAGCAAGGCGGTCCATATGCGCTGAGATTTCATCATTTTTTCCTTTCGTGAAGCACTTCCGGCGGAGCGGAGATCATCATCCACGCCAACATGGCGTATTCCCAGGCAAGCACTCCGATCCTTTCTTCGCCGTCTAACAAGACGAGGAATGCCAGAAAAACGATCCAAGAAAATGCCAGCCAAGCCCGGCTGCGCAAGATGCTGGCCAAAGGGATCAGCCAGGTGACATACCAGGGATTGACCACGGGACCCAGGACAATGGCGAGGCCAAGGATCCACAGTGCGGCCTCCAGACGGGATTTTGCAAGCCTGCTCGGATCCGCCCTGTCAGCAGCGGCTTGCTCGAGAGCTTGCCGCTGCAGCCCTGTCCGAAAATACCAGATGGCCCCCGTCAGCAAAGTCAGGTAACCGACAAAGGCGCCTTGCACTCCCAGCAACGATTCCAGCAGGCGGTGAGGGCCGGCATTGAAGCTCCAGTCGCGCAGAAAGACGGACACGGTGCCCCAGGCCTGGATGAGGCCCGCATCCAGAAAAGGCAAGCAGCCCAGCAGCAGTACGCCGATAAAGGCCAGCAGCCCGACGGAAAGCAGCGGCGGCAACGCCACAACGATCAACCCTGGGACCAGCTTGCTCAGGGTGGCCACCCCCAGGGCCGCGTAGGCTGTCAGGTTGCGCCCGCACACCAGCAGGTAGGCAAAAAGGGCCAGGGCCGCCACCAGGACGGACTCGAAATGGGCGCTGCCGGCAAAGGACTTGACCATGAGGGGATTCCAGGCCATCAGCAGCAGGCCCGGCGCCACGGCCCGCCCCAGGCGACGCAGGGCAAGAGCGACAAAGCAAACGCCCAGGGCCTCGAAGAGGATCGTCCAGAATTTCCATCCCACGACGCTGGCAGGAAAAGTGGCGTGAGAGAGCCGGAAGACCATTTGGGCAGCCGGGGGATAGATGGCGGGCAGCTCCGGGTAGGTAACCCGCTGACGGATCTCTTCCCAGACCTCGGCTTGCGGCCCTGACGAAGGCACTGCGGCGTCCAGGGCGGCATCCTGGGGAGCATGCCGGTAGGGATTGAATCCGGATGCCCAAACCCGCCCTTCCCAAAGGTAGCGCCACACGTCCAGATCGTAGAGCAGGAAGGTCTGAAATGTGACCGCCTCTCCCCTCAGGTCTTCAGCCAGCGCCTGAGTCAAAGGCAAGTCAGTACGGATGCCGACCGGCAGCAGGCAGAGGCGAAAAAGCAGCGCTGCCGCCGCGATCCCCCAGCAAAGCCTCTTCGAGTCGGGCAGTGTCTTGGCCGACTGATAGGCCAGCGCATAGAGGCCGAAAAGAGCGGCGAAAATGGCCAGGAAAAGCAGCACCCAGCCGCCGTTCAGAGCCGGAAACCAGATCAGTCCCAGGTAGAGGCAGGCCGATAGGAGGGCTGCCACGATGAGATGAGGGGGCACAGAGGGCAAGGTTAACCGAGCCGGTGGGTTTCGCGCAAAGACGCAAAGGACGCTAGGGGAAATGAACCGCTGAGGGCGCCGAGGCAGAAGATTCTCTTGATTCTTTTCTGCAACTCTCTGCGTCTTCTCTCCGCGCCCTCTGCGGTTATCCCCTCCCGCCTCTGCCCTGCTATGATCTGCCCATGCTCAAGAAGGGACAGGTTGTGGAGCTGACCATCGAGTCTGCTGCATTCCAAGGCTCTACGGTGGCCCGCCACAATGACCTGGTGGTATTCGTCCGCAAAGCGGTTCCCGGAGACCGCCTGCTGGCCAAGATCCGCCGCAAGCGCAAGCGTTACGCCGAAGCCTCTGCGGAGGAGCTGTTGGAGCCTTCCCCACATCGAGTCGATCCGCGCTGCCGCCACTTCGAAGCCTGCGGCGGATGCACCTGGCAAAACTATGAGTATGCCCACCAGCTGGCCTCCAAGGCGCAGCAGGTGACGGATCTTTTCGAGCGTATCGGCGACTTGGAGTTGCCGGCGATCCGGCCCACCATTCCCTCGCCCGAAATCTACTGCTACCGAAACAAGATGGAGTTCACATTCGGCGCCAGCCGCTGGCTGACCCGGGAGGAAATCGCAAGCGGTCAGGAGTTGGAGCGTGGCTTTGCACTCGGCTTGCACATCCCCAAGCGGTTCGACAAGATTCTGGACTTGCAGGAATGTCACCTGCAAAGCCCCCCCAGCGCCGGACTGGTCAATTTCTTTCGTCGTCTGGCGCTGGACAACGAATGGAGTGCCTACAACAGCCGCAGCCACACCGGCTATCTGCGCAACCTGGTCATCCGTACGGGGACTCGGACGGGCCAGCTGCTGGTCAATCTGGTCACCAGCCGATCCGAGCCGCAACGCATGGAACAGGCTTGCCGCGAACTGCTCAAGGCCTTTCCCGAGACCACCACCTTCATCAACAGCGTCAACGACACCCATTCACCCGTGGCAGCAGGTGACGAGACGATCCTGCACGGAGAAGGCTTCATCCACGACCAGGTCGGCAAAAACCAATTTCGGATCGGCACCACCACGTTCTTTCAGCCCAACACCCTGCAGGCGGAAAAGCTCTTCTCGGTGGCCCGTGAGATGGCGGGTTTGAAGGGGGATGAGACGGTCTTTGACCTTTACTGCGGCATCGGCGCCATTTCGCTCTTCCTGTCCGAGTCAGCCGCCTTGGTGGCGGGCTTTGACAATCATGAGCAGTCCATTCGGGACGCGGCGCTCAACAGCCGTTCCAACGGTGTGGAGAATTGCCGCTTCTTTGCCATGGACGCCCGAGAGGCGCTTCGTCCGGGAGTGACGCGCCAATTGGGGATCCCTCACTTGCTGGTGCTTGACCCGCCCCGCGCCGGGCTGCACAAGGACGTGAGCCGGGCGGTGCTGCACTCGTCGGTGCCGCGTCTGGTCTACATCAGCTGCAATCCGGCCACCCAAGCCCGCGACCTGAAAATCCTCTCGCCGCGCTACCGCATCCAGGCCGTCCAGCCGGTGGACATGTTCCCGCACACTTACCACATCGAAAATGTTGTCTTGCTGGAGGAGAGGTAAGAGGGGGTTCACGCAGAGGCGCAGAGACGCAGGGAGAGGCAGAGGAGGGGAAGAGTGGTTTCGTGCCAAGACGCAAAGGCCGCAATGTCTCCTTTGCGTTCTTGGCGTCTTGGCGCGAAACTCCTATGCAGCCGCCTCGTTTTCGTCCACGATCTGGCCGTCGAAGAGGATGATCTGGCGTTGGGCGTAGGTGGCGTAGCGGGGGTCGTGGGTCACCATGCAGATGGTGGCGCCGCCCTGGTGCAGTTCGTCGAGCAGCGTCATCACCGCTTCGCCGTTCTTGGAGTCCAGGTTGCCGGTGGGCTCGTCGGCCAGCAGGACCGAAGGCGAGCCGACCAGCGCACGGGCTACGGCCACGCGCTGCTGCTGGCCGCCTGACAGCTGCGAGGGAAAGTGCTTCATGCGGTGCGACATCTCGACCCGGTCCAAAGCCTGCTTGACCCGTTCCTTGCGTTCGGCCGAAGGCATGCGCCGGTAGGTGAGGGGCAGTTCGACGTTTTCGTAGACGCTGAGGTCGCCGATCAGGTTGAAGTTCTGGAAGATGAATCCGATTTCGAGATTGCGGATGCGTGCCCGTTGAGAGAGGGTCAGGGCCTGAACAGGCTGGCCGTTGAGGACATAGCTGCCTTCGGTCGGCGTATCCAAAAGCCCCACGATCGAAAGCAGGGTGCTCTTCCCGCAGCCGGAGGGCCCGTTTATCGAAACGTACTCGCCCTGGCGGATCTGCATGTGGATTCCTGCCAATGCGTGGGTTTCGACCTCATCGGTCGTGAAGACCTTCCGGACCTGATCAAGAACGATCAAACCTCTATCGTCAGAGCTCATCAGCCTTAGCCTCCTGATTGGGTTGCCGCCCGGAGATTCCCGGGTTGCAGGGTTAGACGCAACTGCCCTGTAAAAGGTTGGTTGAAAGGCGAGTGGGCCGCTCAGGGACTGGAGACCAGCAGGTCGTATTGCTCCGGGTCAGAGGGACGTGCCTTGGACCGGACCAGGATCCGGTAATTTCCCGACGCCAGGAATCCGGAAGGGACGAGCAATGTGAAATCCCCAGTCGGATTCCTCCGCACATCGGAAGCCTGCCAGACAGAGGCCTGACGGCTGTCCAGGATTTCGATCTCATAGTCGGCAAGGGCATGTTGCCGATCCGAGTTGAGAATGAGCAGCAGGGTTTGGCCAGCTGGAACCTGCAAGGGCTGTACATCGCCTGTCCCCGATCGGACGGCGAATCGCCGCGGCATTGCATCGGCGGCAAGAACATTGACCCGAGGCGAAGAAAGATCGCGCAGGTTCGCCGAGAGGTCGGCTAGCTGGCTTTCGTAATCGTCCAATTGCTGCGACGACTGCAGGCGCTCCTTTTCCAGTTGCTCATTTCGTTGTGACAGCACCCTCAAGTCCTCTTCCAGGATAGTGGATTGACGCCACAGAACCCCCAGGCTGAGGGCAGCTAGCAGGAGCAGGGCACCGGCAGCCAAGGGCACGGGACGCAGCCAGGTCCATCGACCCGGGCGAGGCCGACTGGAAGTATCGGGATTGAGATCTCGCCAGCCTTGCTGCAAAAGCCCGAGCAGCTCGGAGCATTCCGGGCAGGAAGCCAAATGCTGCCGGGCGGCTTCTCCCAGATCCCTGCTTGCCTTGCGGCCTTCAGCGATTTCGATCAGCTCCTGCTTGGGCAGATGCTGGCCATAGACGGCCCAGGCAGCCTTGGTTTCCTGCCAAGCCTGACGGCATTCGGTGCAGTGGGTCAGATGATCTTCGAGTTCTTGCCGGCGCTCAGGCGTCAAACTGCCGTTCAGCAGCCAGGGGAGCATCTCTTCGGCTGTGCGGCAATCCATTAGCTGTCTCCTTGCGCCTTTGCCACCTCAGGCCGTCGGCTCATCAGTAATTCGACCGCCTTACGGCGGCAGCGCAAAGCGCGCACTCGAAGCGTTCCTTCAGCGATCCCCAGCCGCTGGCTCATCTGCTTATAGCCATGTCCCTTCAAGATCAGCTTCCAAATCTCTCGGCATTGGGCGGACATCTTTTCCAATACGTCGAGGCGGATCTGGCTGGCCTCATCCCTCAGCAGCTGCTCCAGAGGGGACTGCTCATCCGAGGTCCGTTGCGAAAGCTTTTCGTCATCTTCTACCATCCGCCACCTTCTGTTTCTTCGCAGATGGTCCATGCAGGTATAGCTGGCGAGCCTCCAGACATAGGTCTTCAAGGATGACCGTCCTTGAAACCGGTCTGCTTGGAGAGCCCGCACCAATTCGAGTCGGATCTCCTGCTGAATGTCTTCCCACTGAAAGGCCAGGCGGCTTCTAAAAGGGCCAGCCGCCCGGCCTATCCAGTCGGTGATGACCTCTACAGCATCTTTTTCGCCCTGAAGAAAACGCTTGACAAGCTCTCGGTCGCCGCCTTGCACGGGGACATCATAGCATCGGCGCTGAGCTCCTTCGTTTGGCGAAAGCGCTTACCCGACCGGTGTCACGGGCAAGGTTGTGAACTCTCCCGGCCCTGGACCCTGTTCCAGCGCCGTGGCAGCCA
>JANQFM010000597.1 GCA_028277865.1 Acidobacteriota bacterium | reverse complement strand
GAAATCGAGCTCAGCGCCCTCAGCACGCAATGCCTGGACCGACGAATCCCCGACATGCAAACCATGCGCAGCGAGATGGCCGCCTGGGAACATGACCGGAACAATCGGCACATCTCAATCGATTGGCAGTTCACTGCCGCAGATGCGAGAATCAGGCTGAAGCGGCTCTATCCGAAACTTTGAATGTTACATTGCACTAGTGGGCGGCAGCAGGCAGTCGTAAGCCGAACCACTTTGGCTCTCTGGACCGCAGTCAGTGCTCTGGGCAGGGACGCAATCGAATTGATTGCACCTGGCTGCGCATTTTTGATACCATGGCGGATGTTATGGCCAGCGTGACTGTCAGGAATCTCCCCGACGGGGTTATTCAAGGAATCAAGAGCCAGGCCAGGCGTCATGGGACTTCGATGGAGGCGGAGATCCGGGACATCCTGGAAAGAGAGACTATGGATCGCCAGCTTCTCCTCCGCCTTGTCGAGGAGGAGGTCCGCGACCAGCCGCGTGCGACCACGGCTGAGGAAGTAGACCGCTGGATTCGAAGTTCCCGAGAGCGCACTCCCTAAAATTGAAATTCATCGTCGATACCAATGTCCTGGCTTACTACCTGTTGCGAACAGAGCCTTTTTATGCCGAAGTGCGGGCTTTCTGGGCAACCGTGCAAGAAGCTTGGGTGCCTGATTCGTGGCGAGCCGAGTTCTTGAACGTCCTTTGGTTGGCTGTCCGAGCGGGTGTGATCGACCCGATTCAGGCGGAAAAGCGTCTCTTCTTAGCCGAACGCCTGGTCAACAAGACCATCCCCGCCCGGCAGGTCGGCAAAGCCGCCCTTCACTTGGCCATAACCCATGATCACCCGGCCTACGACACCATCTTCGTGGCACTGGCCATCCTTGAGAACGTGCCATTGGTGACTTTCGACCAGGGCTTGCTGCGCAAGTTTCCAGAGAGGGCCAAGCGTCCCTCAGAGGTGGAGTACTGAGTTGAATTTCTGCAACGAAGGGATGCGGGCTCGCAGGCCATCAGCGGCTCACAAGGGCTCAAGCCCTCTGTGCGGCAAGCCCGTTCAAGAACGGGCTGCGTATCCTTTTCGTCAGCTCCGGTACCAGCCCTGAAGGACTGGCCTATACACCCTCAGGGCTGAAGACCCTCGGGAAAGGCCGCTGAAAGCAGCCTGGCCTAAAGAAGCCCTGCTATAAACCTGTTTGATGCGCTTTACCGCCTTCTTGGTCCCGTCATCTTGCTGACCGGTTAGACGGAAAGGTCAACATACTGAAATGGCAGATCCCCCTCGATCAGTCTCTGAAGACAGGCTTTCATCCCGAGAGTGGCATAGGCATCTTGCCTGTGTAAAGGCACTGCACAGTGCCAATCCTGAAGAACAGGCAAGATGCCTGTTTCACTCTCCAGAGGCCTGCAGGGCCTCACCGGCCCTCCGAGCTCCCCCTTCGAGGCTAATTCAGGGAGTCAACAAGGCTGATTCACAACTGGCTGCTCAAAAAGCCCCGTTTCCATCTGCATTTCACACCCACCAGCTCCTCGTGGCTCAGGGGCTGGACAGGAAAAAGTCAGCCGATCTGCAATCTTTGACGCCGTTGGCTTAAACGGCTGCGACCCGCTTTCAGTTTACCTGCCTGAGCGCCCAGGCTCTTTGCTGCGGCAGCAGACGGTTCCTGACGCGTGCCAAGCAGTTCCGCCAGAGAGGCGACGGTGGGGTAGCGGAAGAGGTCGAGGGTGGTGAGGGGCTTTTGGAGAGTCTCCTCCATGCGGCTTTGCACCTGGACGACCAGCAGCGAGTGGCCTCCCAGGTCAAAGAAATTCTGATCGCGGCCGATCTGATCGACGGGCAAGGCCTCCCGCCAGATCTGGGCGATCTTCTTTTCCAACTCATTGCGGGGCGCGGCGAAGGCGGCGGGTTTGCTGTCCGGGGCGGGAAGAGCTTTGCGGTCGAGCTTTCCGTTGCTGGTCAGGGGGAAGGCATCCAACGAGACGAAAAAGGCGGGGATCATGTATTCGGGGAGGCGGGTGCGCAGGTGGTTGCGCAAAGTCGTGGGATCAGGCTTGGAATCCCGTTGCGGGAGGTAGTAGGCGGCCAGGTTTTTTTCAGAACCGGATCCGCGCAGGGTGACAGCGCATTGGCGGATTCCGGGGGCTTCGGCCAGGACGGATTCGATTTCGCCCAGCTCGATGCGAAAACCCCGGATTTTGACCTGGAAGTCGATGCGTCCCAAAAAGTCGATCCAACCGTCCGTTCGGCGGCGAACCAGATCTCCGGTTCGGTAGAGGCGCGCTCCAGGAATGAAGCTGAAAGGGTCGGGGATGAATCTGTCGGCGCTCAGTTCGGGGCGGCGAAAGTAGCCTCTTGCCAGGCCGTCTCCGCCGATGTGAAGCTCTCCGGCGACTCCCAGGGGCAGCGGACGGCTGTGGCGGTCGAGGACGTGGAGGCTGGTGTTGCGGATGGGGAGGCCGAGGGGAGAGGCTGTGAGGTTCGGAGGGAGAGGTTGCGGGTTCCAGGTTCCGGGTTCCGGGTTTTTTATCTGAACTGCGAACTGAGGTTCCGAACTGACAACTGACAACTGACAACTGTCAACTGGACTCACTGCCGACCAGATCGTCGTCTCTGTGGGGCCGTACATGTTCCAGAGGGAGTCGGCCTTGGAGAGGATTTGGGAGGCCAGATCGGCTGGGAGGGCTTCGCCGCCGCAGAGGACTTTCAGTTGCGGGCTGCCTTTCCAGCCGGCGGCCAGCAGCAGGCGCCAGGTGGCCGGGGTGCCTTGCATGACGGTGGCGCAGGAGCGGTCCAGCAGGTCAAGGAAACGGGAGCCTTCCAGCACTTCTTGGCGGGAAGCCAGCACGATTCGGGCACCGCTGATGAGAGGGAGGAAGAGTTCCAGGGCGGCGATGTCGAAGGAGATGGTGGTGACGGCCAGCAGAACGTCCTGCGCGATGAGACCGGGAGACAGGCGCATGGATTCCAGAAAATTAGCCAGGGCGTGATGGGTGATTTGGACTCCCTTGGGGCGTCCGGTGGAGCCGGAGGTGTAGATGACGTAGCAGAGGGAAAAGCCACAAAGGCCCGGAGGGCACAGAGAGATATTGGAGAGAGGTTGGGAATTGTCCAGACAGAGTGTGGGAACTGGGGATTCGGGCAGTTCGTCCAGCAGGTGGCGCTGGGTCAGGATGAGAACGGGTTGGGCTTCCTGGAGGATGGCGGCGATGCGGGGAGCGGGGTAGATGGGGTCCAGCGGCAGGTAGGCGGCGCCGATGCGCAGCACGCCCAGCAGTCCGATGACCATCTCGAAGGAGCGTTCGCAATAAATGCCTGCCAGAGCCTCAGGGCCAAGTCCACGCTGAAGCAACTCTTCGGCTAAGTGCCAGGAACGCCTCTTCAGTTCGGAGTAGCTGAGCGATTGATTTCCAAAGACCAAAGCGATCCTGTCCGGCGAGTGTCGGGCGCGGTCTTCGTACCAACTGACGACTGTGGATTCGCCTAAATCGGGGGCTTGGGCGTCGTTGTACTCCTGGATCAGTTGCTGGGTTTCGAAGGAGGATAGCAGAGGCAGCTCGGAGACGGTCTGGGAAGGTTCGGCGCTGGCAGATTCGAGCAGGCCTTCGAAATGCCTCAGCAAGCGGAGCATGGTGGTGGGATCGAAGAGGTCTCGGCAGTAGATGAGCGAGCCGCGCAGGCGTCCCGACGCCATTTCCAACGATAAGGTCAGGTCGAACTTGGAAGTGACGGCTTCGATTTCCTGACGGCGGGCCGTCAGCCCCGAGGCATCTTCTCGAGGCGAGGGTGCGTTTTGCATCATGAACATGACCTGAAACAACGGATTGCGGCTCAAGTCACGCTTGAGCTGCAACTCCTCAACTAGCCGCTCAAAAGGCAATTCCTGGTATCCGTACGCCTGCAGCGCCGAATGCCGTACTCGACCAAGCAAGTCGCTGAAGGCGGGATCGCCGTTCAAGTCGGCGCGCAGCACCAGGGTGTTGACGAAGAATCCGATCAGGTTCTCCAGCTCGCGCCGGTTGCGCCCCGCCACGGGGTATCCCACCAAGATGCTGCTTTGCCCCGACCAACGTGACAGCAAGGCGCTGAATGCGGCCATCAAGGTCATGAACAGAGTGGTTCCCTGACGACGCCCCAGACGGTCGACGGCGTGGGAAAGCGGCTCCGGCAAGGTCACCGGCAGGTAAGCTCCCCGGTAGCTTTGCAGGGCCGGACGAGGACGGTCGGTGGGCAAATTCAACCCATCCGGGACATCTTGAAATTGCTCCTTCCAGTAAGAAAGCTGTTGCTCCAAGACCTCACCTTGAAGCCAATTTCGCTGCCAAACGGCGTAGTCGGCGTATTGGATCGGGAGAGTTGGCAGTTGGCAGTTGGCAGTCGGTAGTTCGGAGGCCGGAAACCGGAGATCAGAGCCCGCAGGGATGCGGGCGCTCCCGGTACCCTCCCCTTCTTCCTGACTCCTGACTCCTGATACCTGACTCCTTCCTCCGTAGACTCTATTTAGTTCATCGAAGAGGATCCCGATGGACCAGTCGTCGGAGATGGTGTGGTGAAGGCTGAGCAGGATGACCCACTGTTCGTCCTGCAGGCGCAGCAGCGAGGAGCGGACGAGGGGGCCTCGGGAGAGGTCGAAGGGGCGACCGGCTTCGGATCGGGTCAGGTGCCGGGCTTGCCGGTCGCGCAGTTGCGCGGGTACGGGGCGCAGGTCGATGACGGGCAGCGACAGCCGCAAGCTGTCGGCGATGACCTGCACGGGGCGTCCCCTGCGGGCCGAAAAAGTGGTGCGCAGCACTTCGTGGCGGTCGGTGAGCAGGTTGAGGCTGGCGTCCAGCATTGCGACGTCCAGCGTACCTTCCAAGCGCTCGGCGGAAAGGATGTTGTAGGCGGCGCTGCCCGGTTCGAGCTGATCGAGGAACCAGAGGCGCTGCTGGGCGAAGGAAAGGGGCAAGGGCTCGTCGCGCGGCACCGGACG
>JANQFM010000594.1 GCA_028277865.1 Acidobacteriota bacterium | reverse complement strand
GTCTTCACCGCCCTTCGCCAGGAAAGCCTGGATCACCTGCTCAGCCTCGACTTGGTCGGGACGGCGCTGGGCGGGTTCAGCGTCGGTGAGCCGCGCGGCCTGATGTACGACTTGGTGGCCGAGTTCGGCCCCCGACTGCCTCAGGACAAGCCCCGATACCTGATGGGGGTGGGCACTCCTGTGGACCTGATACACTGTGTCCGCCAAGGCATCGACCTCTTCGACTGCGTGCTTCCCACCCGCAATGCCCGCAACGGCACCCTGTTTACCTGGCAAGGCAAGCTGCGCATCAAGAATTCCCGATACCGCTCGGACGACTCTGCGCTGGACCCCGATTGCCGGTGCCGTGTCTGCCGCCTTTACAGCCGAGCCTACCTGCGCCACTTGTTCGTCTCAGGAGAGATCCTCTCCAGCCTGCTCAACACCTATCACAACATCGCCTTCTATATGGATTTAATGAAACGGATCCGCCAGTGCATTGTCCAAGGAGGGCTGGCCGAACTGCAAGCCCGCCTTGAAGAGCGCTATATGGACGGCACATGAATTCTGCTATACTCCCTCCTTTAATTCGGTCGGGGGCGAGGGCACAGCCTGAAAAGGGCAGGGGGGCGAGCAGGCGATCAGGGAGGTCTGAGAAGGCATGATGGATCTTATTCTGGCCCAGCAAGGGGCGCCGGCCCAAAGTCCTCTGGTCGGATTCCTGCCCGTAGTGCTGATCATCGTCATTTTCTATTTGCTGATCTATCGGCCCATGAAGACTCGTCAGAGGAACCACGAGCAACTCATCGGCAGCTTGAAGAATGGCGACAAGGTGATCACCTCGGGAGGGATTCATGGGGTGGTGGCGGGGGTGGAAGAGAACGCCCTGGCCATCAAGGTTGCCGATAATGTCAAGATCAAAGTGACAAAGTCCTCCATCGCATCTCTTCAGGCGCCCAAAGAAAAGTGAAGCTGTCGGCTCTCCGCTTTGCTGAGCCGACCAAGCGTCGAACCCTTCTGCCTCGGCCCTTGAGTCGAGGCAGGCTTGACTGACACCGGGATTTCACGCAACCGGAAGACACCATGAAAAATGTGCGCAACCGACTTCTCGTGATTTTGGCCGTGGCCACCGTCAGCGTGATCATGTTCTGGCCCGTCGATGAAAAGATCAACCTGGGGCTGGACCTGAGAGGCGGGATTCACCTCATCGTCCAAGTCCAGACCGAAGATGCGGTTCAGGCCGAAGTCGATCAAGCCCGCGAGCAAATCGAAGCCAGGCTGGCCGATCAGGGGGCTGCCGGGCTGAGCATAGTGCGCGGAGACGGCTTGAGCATTCTGATCAGCGGCTTCAGCGCCGACCAGGAAAGCCTGGTGCAGGATGAAGTCGACCAATGGGAAAACAGCTACACCTATTCCACCACCAGCGCCGAGGGGCAACGGACCTACCGGATGGACATGTTGGTGGCGATGGCCAACTTCTTGAGAAACCAGGCCGTCAACCAGGCCCGCACCATCATTGCCCGCCGCATCGACCAGTACGGTGTGGCCGAACCCACCATTTCGATCTACGGCAGCGGCGACGTCAAGGACCAGATCATCATCGAACTGCCGGGGGTGGACGACCCCGATCGGGTCAAGGATCTGATCGGGGACACGGGCAAACTGGAGCTGAAGCTGGTTCACCCTCAGTTCAGGGGGCCTTATGCCAGTGAACGCGACGCTCTGGCAGCCTTCAACGACCTGTTGCCCAGCGAATACGAAATCCTGCCCATGCGCGGCCGAGCGGCCCAAGGCGAACAGAACCTCCTGGTCGTCCGCCGGGCTGCCGTAATCACAGGCTCGCACCTCAAGAACGCCCGGCGCAGCGAAGACAATCTGACGGGCCGGTCCGAGGTTTCCTTCTTCCTGAATGCCGAAGGGGTCAACCTTTTCAGTTCGGCGACCGGAGAGCACACGGGCGAGCAACTGGCCATCGTACTGGACGGGGAGGTGTACAGCGCACCCAACATCCAGGAACAGATCAGCACGGAATCGGCCCGCATCACCGGCGAGTTCAGCATCGAAGAAGCCGAAGACCTTGCCTTGGTGCTGCGCTCCGGCGCGCTGCCGGCCCGAATCCGCTTTTTGGAGAACAGGACCATCGGCCCCTCACTGGGGCTGGACTCGATCCGCAAGGGCGTTCGGGCCTCCTTACTGGGAATGGTGATGGTGGCTGCCATCATGTTGCTCATCTACCGCTTTTCGGGCTTCAACGCCGTCATTTGCCTGATGCTCAATCTGGCCATCCTTTTGGGATTCCTGGCTTATTTCCGGGCCACCCTGACCCTGCCGGGGATCGCCGGGATCATCCTCACCATCGGCATGGCGGTGGATGCCAACATCCTGATCTTCGAACGGGTCAAGGAGGAATTGAGGCTGGGCAAGACCATCCGTGCCGCAGTGGATACGGGATTCGGCAAAGTCTTTTCGACCATTATCGACACCAACGTCACGACCCTGGTGGCAGCGCTCTTCCTCTTCCAGTTCGGAACCGGCCCGCTGAAGGGATTTGCAGTCACGCTGGCAATCGGATTGCTGGCCAATATCTTCACGGCGGTCTTTGTCTCCAGGACCTTTTTTCTTGTTTTGCTGCAAAGGCGTGAAGCGCAGCAGCTTTCCATCTGAGCGGGGGGAACCCGGAGAGTCGGCCGGACACTAAAGTGAGAGGCATGAGGGGAAATGGAAATTGTCAAAAATCCCAACTTTGACTGGCTCGGAAAAAAGTTTGTTTTTCTCGGCGTTTCCTTTGTACTGGTGGCAGGAGGGGCCATTTCGCTCCTCACCAGCGGACTCGGGTTGAGTGTCGACTTCACCGGCGGCTCGCTGGTCTTCGTGAAGTTCCAGGAAACGCCCGACTTGGAGCGCATCCGCTCAGTCATGTCCGCCGAGCAGTTCAGGACTCAAGGCATCTCGCGCTTTGACGAGCCCTCAGCCAACCAAGTGCAGATCCGCATGGGCTTGGCCGGCGGCGACCAGGCAAACGATGACAGCGCGGAGCAAGGCAGCGGGGAAAGCGCCGGCCCGGGAGACGTCAGGCGGCTGGTCTACGGCGCCCTGCAGCAAGAGTTCGATCCCGATCATGCCGGATCCGACAAGTCCGACCTCAACCAGGTGGGGCGCGGCGTGCTGAGCGCCAAGCTGTTGCAGCTCGACCCCGATTCGCTGGGCGCCACGGTTGAGGAGGGGCAGGATGCCCGCTTGCGGTCTGAGGGCCTGGCCGAGCAGATTGTCGAGTACCGCACCCAAAACGGCGGCCTGATCCAGGAATTCTCAGAGCTGGCCGACCTGGAGTTGCCGCCTGCCGTGATGGAGACCCTGCAGGAGGAGTTCTACTTGGGAAGCTTTAACCTGCGCAGCGTCGAAAGCGTGGGGCCCCAGGTGGGAGGCGAGCTGAGGGAGCGGGCGCGGACTGCTGTCATCGCTTCGCTGATCGGTATGCTGATCTATATCTGGTTCCGCTTTCAGCTGATTTATGGGATCGCGGCCATCGCGGCGCTGTTCCATGACGTCTTCATCACCTTGGGCATCTTCTCCCTCTCAGGCAAGGAGCTTTCCCTGACCGTGGTGGCCGCCTTGCTGACGCTGGTGGGCTACTCGCTCAACGACACGATTGTGGTCTTCGACCGGGTACGCGAAAACCTGAACCAGATGCGGCGAAAGCCAATGAGCGAAGTCATCAACGCCAGCATCAACCAAACCCTGAACAGAACGATCCTGACTTCCGCCACCTTCTTCATGGCTGCACTGGCGCTTTACCTGCTGGGAGGCGAGGCGCTGGACGGCTTTTCCTTTACGCTGGTCATCGGGGTCTTGGTGGGTACATTCTCCTCTGTCGCCATCGCCAGTCCCATCGTTGTCTGGTGGGGCCAATCTGCCGCCCAGAGGAGGAAATAACGGAGTTTTGATCCCTCAAACGGCTGGGGGCAAATGAGATAGGCGGAATCAAGGGGCGCAACACAATTGGATCTTGACTCGACTGGGGAGCAGGTGTAACATTCGCCCCACCCCGAGATTGGCGATCCGGGTCGAGAGAGGAAGGGAGAGGAGACAATGTTTGACGATTTGTTGGAATCCTCAGCGGACATGCACGGAAAAGGGACAGGGTCTTTCCTGTTCTCCATGGTGGCCCACATTCTCATCCTGGGCATCATAGTCCTGATTCCCCTCATTTATTACGACGCATTGCCTGAAACCGAGCTGCTGACCTTCTTGGCAGCGCCTCCCCCTCCTCCGCCTCCGCCTCCGCCTCCGCCCCCGCCCGCGGCACCCCCCAAGCCGGTTGTTCGCCAGGAGGTCCAGGTGGTCAAGATGGATCCCGAAAAGTTCCTTGTGCCGACCGAAATCCCGGACGATATCCCGGCGCCCGATGACGATTTGCCGACTCTGTCCAGCGTCATGGATCAGGGCATCCCGGGCGGCGTCCCCGGCGGGGTTGTGGGCGGTGTCCCGGGCGGCGTCCCGGGCGGCGTCATCGGCGGCGCACCCACTGCGCCTCCTCCGCCGCCGCCTCCGCCCAAGAAAAAGGAGCCGCTGAAGGTCGGCGGCAGCGTGATGTCGTCCAAGCTGATCAAGAAAGTGGAGCCGTCCTACCCCGAGTTGGCCAAGAGAGCCCGTGTTTCGGGCGTGGTTTTCCTCAAGATCACGGTCGATGAACAGGGCAATGTGTCCAGCTGGGATGTCGTGCGCGGCCACGCCCTGCTCAACCAGGCGGCCATCGACGCAGTGAGGCAGTGGAAGTATTCGCCGACTTTGTTGAACGGAGAACCGGTTCCGGTGGTGGCGACCATCACCGTGCATTTCCGCCTGCAGTGAAGGAGGCAGGAGAGGTGGGCCGAAGGCCGGAAGTGAAACAAAACCTAGGACACATAGCAGAGGGAGGTTGTCTCAATGGGTACTGATTTCATGCACATGTGGGAACAGATGGGATGGATCGCCAGGGCGGTCGTCGTCATTCTTTTCCTGATGTCAATTTGGTCGATTTCTGTGATGATCGAGCGCTATCTCACCTATCGCAGGGCCAAGACTCAATCACGGGAATTCGCACCGGCAGTCGCCGAGGCTCTCAAGAACGGCAACCTTCAGGAAGCTATCGACCTGGCGGAGCAGTACGAGAAGAGTCACCTCGCCAAGGTGGTTTCGGCAGGCCTTCAGGAATTCAGGGCCCACCAGGGGGGCAGCGACATACCTGGAGAGACGATCGAAGCCTCCAAGCGGGCTCTGCAAAGGGCCACGGCCATCGGAGTCGAGGAATTCAAGAGATCCTTGGGCGGCTTGGCCACCATCGGCGCTACGGCGCCCTTCGTGGGGCTGTTCGGGACCACGGTCGGAATCATCAATGCCTTCGCCGGCATGAGCCAGGGCGAAGACGTCGGAATCGGCGCCGTTGCGGGCGGGATCTCCGAAGCCCTGGTGGCCACGGCCATCGGGCTGCTGGTGGCAGTGCCGGCCGTTTGGATGTACAACTACTTCACAGCCCGCATCGAGTCCTTCGTGGTGGAAATGGACAACTCGTCCTCCGAACTGGTGGACTACTTCTTGAAAAAGCGTGCCCAAGCCGGCTAATCCGGCACAGAGAGGCCGCACTTTAGAGCAGAAGGAGTCAAGAACATGGCCATGTCAACAGGAGGAGGCTCCAGCGTCAGCGGGGTCAACGCCGAGATCAACGTCACGCCCATGGCGGACATCATGTTGGTCTTGCTGATCATCTTCATGATCACAACCCCCCTGCTCCAGGAGGGCGTCCAGATCAACAAGCCCAAGTCCATCAACGCCAATGAGGCGCCCGAGTTGGACCTGGAAGGCGTCACCACGGTGACCGTCACCCGCGACCAGCTCATCTTCGTCAACGACCAGCCGGTCCACGTCGATGAGTTGGTGGACAAGATCGAGGAAAACCGTGCCAAGGCTCCTGAGCTGCCCCTGTTCGTGCGGGGCGATGTGGCGGCGCCCTACGGCAAGATCGTCGAAGTCGTCAACAATGCAAGGGATGCCGGCTATGAGCGGATCGGAATGGTCGTAGACCGTGTCGACGAGTCCGGAAGAAGAAGGGGGCAGTAGCAATGGCAATGAAAGCCAGAACCCATGGCGCGAAGTCCGATATCAACGTCACCCCCTACATCGACATTCTGCTAGTCCTCCTCATCATTTTCATGGTCATCCAGCCCACTACCAAGTACGACCTCAAGGCACGCACACCCCAGGAGGCCGAAGACCTGCCCGACAACGTCATCCTCAAACAGGATACGATCGTGGTGCAGGTCGCCGCAGACGGAACCTACCGCATCAATCAGGATCCGATCACCCTGGATCAGATGGGCAAGCGCCTGTTCGAGATCTACAGCGCCCGTTCCAACAAGAACATGTTCATCCAGGGTGAGGATGACCTGCCTTTCGGCGATGTCATCCGGGTGATCGACATCGCCAAAGGGGCCGGGGTCGGTGACATCGGCCTCATCTCGGCCAGCGACACCCGGCCTTCTTCGGGCTCCGCCGGGGGCGGCGGATAAGGCCTCAGGCCTGAGGTCCGGGAACCGGCAGTGCGGCTCGTCAAGCTCGAACATTCAGCGGGAGCACAGGCATGAATCAGAAACGGCATGGAATCTTCATTGCGGCCTTGGCGATGATGGCAGTCTGGGTTTCCGGCTGCAGCATGGTGGACCGCCTCAAGGCCCGCGATCACATCAACAAGGGCGTCACAGCCTACAAGGAAGAGGACTATGAGACTGCGGTCAAACACTTTTCTGCTGCTGCAGAACTGGATCCCGAGCTGCTGACCGCCAAGCTTTATATCGCTCATGCCCACCGGGCTCAGTGGATCCCCGGCATCCCCGCTGCAAGCAACACGGCCAAGGCCCGCCAAGCCATCCAATCCTTTGAAAACGTCCTGGCAGACGATCCCGCAAATATCAATGCCCTGGCCAGCATTGCAGGCATTTACGACGGCCTGGACGAATCCGACAATGCCAAGGAGTGGTACCGCAAGCGAATCGAAGTGGAGCCCGACAATCCCGAGCCCTACTACGGAATCGGTGCAATCAACCAGCGGCTCTCCCAGAGGCTGACCGGGCAAGACGGCATCAATGTCGAAAACCTCACAGAGGAGGAACTCGCCCAAGCCCAGCAGTACACCGATGAAGGTGTCAAGGAGCTGGAAAAGGCGCTGGAAATCGATCCCGAATACGCCAATGCCGTCGAATACCTCAACCTCATCTATCGCGAAAAGGCCTATCTTTCGGTTGACGACAACGAAAGGGAGAAGTGGCAACGAATGGCCAGCCGCTTATCTCTTCAGGTCATTGAATTGCGGCGCAAGCAGAAGCTTCAGGAGGAGCGGGAGCGCCGTGAATTCTTGAAGACTCAATCCGAGGGCCAATAAGGCCGCATCAG
The DNA here is from genome assembly GCA_028277865.1 of Acidobacteriota bacterium. Classification (GTDB taxonomy): domain Bacteria; phylum Acidobacteriota; class UBA6911; order RPQK01; family DATIPO01; genus JANQFM01. Next base: position 2,881 of record JANQFM010000594.1, on the reverse strand, counting down.
ACAGCTTCCACCCAAGACTTCGGGCCGGGACAGCTCATTGCCGTCCCGGCCCTTTTTGCTTTGCCCAGGCTGGCCTCGGCCGATCGAAGGTCGTCAGAAAACCGAATCTCAGGCAACCTTGGACTTGGGCCTTGGGCTTTGGACCGGCCCCGGTGTTGGCAATTTTGCGCCAGATCGGTTGCGACCTGGAATCGTTTGGCGCATCCAACAAAGGGAGCCCGCTGCAAGCGGACCTCGTGGCAGGGATGCCGAGGGGATCCCCCGCTTGCAATGGGGAAGCCGAGTGAATCGCATCGTGAATCCTTGGGCGCGCCGATGATTCGATACGAAGACCTGGAAGAAAAGGTCCGCAAGTACCACCCTTCCGCCGACTTGAGCTTGCTCCGCCGCGCCTATGTCTACTCCGCCCGCGAGCACAAAGGGCAGCTGAGGCTCTCCGGCGAGCCCTACCTGACCCATCCCCTTGAGGTGGCCGACATCCTGGCCGGGATGAAGCTGGACGTGGTCTGCGTCAGTGTGGGCCTGCTCCACGACGTGGTCGAAGACACTTTGTCAACCAGCCAGGAGATCCGCAAACTGTTCGGGGACGACGTGGCCCACCTGGTTGAAGGAGTCACCAAGCTCAGCAAGATCGGCTTTACCACCCGTCACCACAGGCAGGCCGAGAACTTCCGCAAGCTGCTGCTGGCCATGGTGGACGACATTCGGGTCATTCTGATCAAGCTGGCAGACCGCTTGCACAACATGCGCACCCTGCAGCACATGAAGCCGGAAAAACGAAAAGTCACTTCCAAGGAGACCCTGGAAATCTACTGCCCCATCGCTCACCGGCTGGGAATGTCCAAGGTCCGGGGCGAATTGGAGGATCTGGCGTTCAGCTATCTCGATCCGGTCGCCTTCCAGCAAATCGTGGCACGGGTCGAAGAGAAGAAGGTCAACAGCGACCGACTGATTGCCGAGGCTACCGAAGCGATTTCCAAGCAACTGAAAAAGCAGGGCATCAAGGCCGAGATCCAGCATCGCATCAAGAGGATCTACAGCATTCACCTGAAGATGCGCCGCCAAAAGATCGGCCTGGACCAGGTCTATGATTTCATCGCCATCCGGGTGCTGGTGAATTCCATCCAGGACTGCTACACGGCCCTGGGGATCATCAACAACATGTGGACGCCTGTGCCGGGACGTATCAAGGACTTCATCGCAATGCCCCGCCCCAACATGTACCGCTCCTTGCACAGCACGGTGGTGGCGGGTAACGGGCAGCCGTTCGAGGTGCAGATCCGCACCATCGAGATGCACCGGGTGGCCGAGGAGGGGATTGCAGCCCACTGGAAATACAAGGAAGGTAACCGGCATGAAGCCAAGGATGACAAGCGCTTTCAATGGCTGCGCCGCCTCTTGGACTGGCAGCACGAAGTCAAGGATCCCCATCAATTCCTGAGCAATCTGAGGATCGACCTTTACCCGGAGGAAGTATACGCCTTCACCCCCAAGGGAGAGATCGTCACATTGCCGCGGGGCGCCACGCCGGTCGATTTTGCCTACGCAATTCACACCCAAGTGGGGCACCGCTGCATCGGCGCAAAGGTCAACCACCGGATCGTCCCCCTCAAGTACCAGTTGGAAAACGGCGAACGAGTGGAGATTCTGACCGCCAAGGACGGACGCCCCAGCCAGGACTGGCTGAGCTTTGTCAAGACCTCCAAAGCCCGCAGCGCCATTCGGCGCCACCTGAACCAGGTCCAAAAGGCAAAGGCCGTCGAATTGGGCGAAAAGCTGTTGGAGAAGGAGGCCCGGCGCTTCGAAATCCGCCTCAAGGAGCATGAAGAGCAATTGGCCGCCCTGCTGCCCGACTATTCAGCCTCCAAGAAGGAAGACCTGTTGGCTTCCATCGGCTACGGAAAGGTGGCCGCCCGACAGATTCTGCGCAGGCTGACCCCGGGACGGGAAGAGCCGGAGACGGAGATCCCTCCCGTGGCCAGGCCTCGAAAGGTCTATGAGGACAGCGAAGGCGTCATACAGGTCAAGGGGCATGGCGACCTGCTGGTGACTCGGGCCAAGTGCTGCAACCCCATTCGGGGAGAGGAGATCATCGGCTACATCACGGTGGGGCGAGGCATCTCGATCCACTCCATCAACTGCCGCAACGTCGAAAACCTGCTGCTCAATCCGGAGCGCAAGATCGACGTGGCCTGGGCCCAGGCTGATGACGCAATCCGCTATCCGGTCCGGATACGCATCAGCACCGAAGACAGGACAGGCATCCTGGCCGACATCGTCACGGCCATCGCCAATATCGACACCTATATCAGTGAAGCGCGCGCCGAGGCCCTGAAAGGGCGCTACGGGGAAATGAACATCACTGTCGAAGTCCGCGACACCCGCCACCTGGACAAGATCGTCAACCACATCAAGACGATCCGCGGCGTCCGCCAAATCGAACGCATCCATCCCTCGGTCAAGAAGTCCAAGAAGGAAGTCGGCAGGCCGCCCACACGCACTTCTAAAAAGCGGCGGCGCCCGACGCCGAGACGAGTGTCCCAGGCTTGAGCAGCTTACTGTCCGGGCTGGGGACGTCCCTGGAGACGGGTCAGTGGATGGCGGGTTTTTGAACACGGCCCGATTTCAGGCACTGAGTGCAGACCCTGATCTTGCGGATCGTCTTGCCGACGACAGCCCGCACCCGCTGGAGATTCGGATTCCAGCGCCGCCGCGAGACATTATGAGCGTGTGAGATGGTATTTCCGAATTGAGGCCCCTTGCCGCAGATTTCGCATCGCCTTGCCATGACTTTGTTCCCTCGCCTAGGTCGCAAAAGAGGGCATGATAGGGAATCCCGTGCCCCGCTGTCAACCAGGGAGGGGTTTCACGAGGTTTCACG
>JANQFM010000591.1 GCA_028277865.1 Acidobacteriota bacterium | reverse complement strand
CAGCCTCGGATCGCAGCAGTACGTGATGGTCAAGGAACGGGATTCGACCGTGCGGGTTTGGATCGACCAGGAATCCGGGCAGTAAGAGAACGGCTGGAGGCTGGGGGCTGGAGGCTTGAACGGCGCTTACGGCCCCTCGCTACGGCAATCCATGAGAAAACCGGGCTAAAGCCTGAGAAGGAGGCAAACCATGCTGACCAAGATTGCAATTGCCTTTCTCTGCCTGACCGTGAGCCTGATCGGGGCAACCGGTGTGGCTGTTCAGCAAAGCGGGATTTTGTTGGTCCATGTCGAGGACAAGACGGAAGGCCTGAAGATTCGGCTGCCGGTTCCGGTCTTCTTGATCAGGGCCGCTTTGGCTTTTGTCCCCGATGAGGAGTTGGAGGAAGCCAGGCGCGAGCTGGCGAGGGTCCGGCCGGTGTTGCAAGAGTTGCTGAAAAGCTTGGAGGAAATCCCCGACGCACATTTGGTGGAGGTGGAAAACAGTCAGGAAACGGTGCTGGTCTCCAAGCAGGGGAACAATCTGATTGTCGACGTCGAGACACCTTCCGAAAGCGTCTACGTCAGGATTCCGGTGCACGGGGTGCGAAGCGTGGTGTCGGCAATCTCGGAGCGCTGAGCAGGAAGGACTCAGGAGTCAGGAATCAGGACGAAGGGGGACCGCGAAGCAGGATTTTGGGTCTTCGAGCTTCCAAAATCCTTGATTTTCCTTCCCTCTCCCTCTTGTTCCTGACTCCTTCCTTTCCTGGCCCCTTCCTTGCGTTTTTCTTCCCAATTCAATTTTCCTTGGACATTTAGAGCGACTTTTTCTCATTTCGGGCATCCTTTATGCCCGTCTTTTGTGGGTGGGGCTAGGACTGCCTTCTTCTTCCTGGCCTGGAGCCGACTCCGGCGGGAACGGCCTGCCGGGATTGGAGAGCGAGAGGATAGCCGCTTTCCAATCAAGGAAAACTTCGGGAATTGTGTTGGGAAAACTTTTTGCTCAGGCGGTTTTCGGTTAGAATTCGACTTCTCTGAGATCACTGGGAGTGGTCGGCGCGTGATTTGCCCGGCCCTGCCGTGTGAAGAGACATCACGACCGTGCCTGGTGGCCGGCATCGTGCTGATGAGCATGAGGTCAAAATTGGAAATCTTTGCAGGGACTCAATGAGGGATTGCCGATGTCTACTTCAAAGAAAGGGGCAAACATGCGTAAGAAATCTGCTGTTGTTTTATTTGGGATCTTGATCTTGGCGTTGTCCGCATCGGTCGGCGCCCAACCTGTCGAGTTTCCATTGGAGGGGAGCCAGGAGGTGCCGCCGGTGACGACGGACAGGAGCGGCCACTGCGAGGCCTACTTGAACCACGCTCAGACCTCCTACGACATCTCCTGCACACACGATGTAACGGATGTCGTTGCCGCGCACATCCACCGCGCTCCGACGGGTGTAAACGGCCCCATCGTCTTCTTCTTCGATGCGGATACGACTTTTTCCGCCACCGTCAACTCGTCCACCTTGTCCGATCAACCGGATCCGATCAGCTTTGAGGACTTCCTGAGCCTCTTGAACTCAGGCAACCTCTACGTCAACGTCCACTCCCCGGCCAACCCCGGCGGCGAACTCCGGGGCCAGATCCCTCCTCCGCCCAGCCTCTTTTTCGCGCAGATCGGCAATGGCGGCGGATTGACCTCGGACATCGTGCTGCTCAACTCGGCCAGCACCGGCGACCCGATCTTGGCTTCGGTCAACCTTCTTGATCCGAACGGCAACCCGCTGAACGTGGGCTTTGAAGGGGGGGGTTCAGAGGCCACACTCGCACCCAGGGAATCGGCCACCTTGCGCACCGACGGGCAGGGCGATCTGGTGGTAGGATCAGCGTCGGTCACAGCAAACGGCCCGGTGGCGGGCGTGGTCCGCTTCACCATTCCCAACATTGGCGTTGCTGGAGTCCAATCCAGCTCTCCCTTGCCTGCATTCCTGGTGCCGGTACGCAACGAGGGCGTCGTTCGGACGGCCTTGGCAATTCGCAATACCTCCATGAATGAAATCACTGTGACTTGCAGCTTCTGGGCCGGAGACCTCCACTTGGAGACGATGATCACAATCCCCGTTGGAGGACGCATCGCCGAATTTGTGGATGAGATCTTCCCCGAGTTGGAAGGCACAGAATTCAGCGGAACAGTGGTTTGCGAGGCCAGCGGTGGCTTTATGGCCGCCACTGCCCTGGAGCAAGGCCCCGGAGTGTTCACCACCTTGCCAGTGACGCCGCTTCAGTAGTTTTTATCGATGTGCGGACGGCCCAAGGCAGGCCGTCCGCACATCGATTGTTCCTGGAAGGATTCGGGTGTCCGCTCGGAGTCCTTCTTAGCGATCTCCTGAGCCCTGACCCCTCCCCCGCTTTCACCACCCTCCCGCCTCCCCCAGGCAAATTCGCCGGATTGCTGCTCTGTCTTATTTGCTTGGCGGCAACACGACAACCATTGATATACTTTTCCTCAAGTACATCAACCCCGGCACTATCCCAGGGTCGTCACGGCTTGGCAGGCGCTCGTCCTTGTGTTTTTCACCCAGGATACAAGAAGAGCTTGCCCGAAGGTGGTGCTGGCTACCTTGAAGAAAGGACGCGAAGATGTTCAATAAAGCTGCTCTTTTTTTGTGGGGGATCTTGGTCTTGTCGCTATCCCCATCGGTCGGTGTCCAGCCTGTCGAGTTTCCGTTGCAAGGCAGCCAGGAGGTTCCGCCGGTGACGACGGACAGGAGCGGTCATTGCGAGGCCTCCTTGAATGTCTCTGGCGGCGGTGTTGAGAATGGCGATTACGAACTCACCTGCAGCCACGACGTGACCAGTGTCGTTGCCGCGCACATCCATCGGGGTTCCGCTGGCCAGAACGGCACCATCGTTTACTTCTTCGATGCGGCCACCACCTTTACGGGAGTCGTCTCGTCTTCTTCTTTGGCCGATCAGGCGGCTCAGTTTTCCGGGATGATCGACCCCATCAGCTTCGAAGAGTTCCTGAGCTTCTTGAACTCGGGCAACCTCTATGTCAACGTCCACTCTCCTTCCAATCCCGGGGGCGAGATCCGCGGCCAAATACCGTCTCCGCCCAGCCTCTTCTTTGCTCAGTTCGGCAACGGCGGCGGACTGACCTCGGATATCGTGCTCCTGAACACGGCCTCGACGGGAGACCCCATCACAGCCTCGGTGAATCTGCTGGATCCCGATGGAAACCCGCTGGATGTGGGCTTTGTCGGCGGCAGCAATGAGGTGACACTTGAACCCGAGTCCGCCGCGACTTTGCGTACAGACGGCCTGGGCGATCTCGTAGTCGGATCCGCTTCTGTCACGTTGACAGACCCATGGGCTTTCGGTGTGCCGGTGTCCGGGGTCATCCGCTTTGCCATCCCCGGATTCGGAGTCGCCGGCGTACAGTCCAGCCCGCCTCTGAAGGCAGGAATTGCGCCCGTACGCAACGAATCAGGCATCCGCACAGCTCTGGCCGTGCGCAACTCGTCCGCTTCATCCATTACTTTGCGCATCTGGTTCAAAGCGGGAGATCTTTCGCTGCATGCTGAAATAGCGATCCCGGTCGGTGGCCGCATCGCCCAGTTTGTGGATGAGATCTTTCCCGAATTGGAAGGAACGGAATTCTCCGGATCCGTCACCTTGGAAGTCGACAAGGATTTTTCCTTCGCAGCTATCGCATTGGAGCAAGGCACCGGCGT
>JANQFM010000549.1 GCA_028277865.1 Acidobacteriota bacterium | reverse complement strand
AGACAACCCCCGCAAGCCAGCAAGGTCATGGCCCCACGGGGACGGGCCCGGTGGTGGCCGGACGGGTTAACCGAATGCTTACTCTGTGTCCTCAGTGACTCTGTGGCATCTCACGGACGGATTTCATAGTGGGCAATCTTGCTCAGCAGGGTCTTGTAGCTGACGCCGAGATATGAAGCTGTCCGGCGCTTGTTCCAACGTGATCTGAGCAGCGCCTTGCGGATCATGCTCTTTTCGACCATGCTGACCGCCTGGCGGCGGAGCATCCTCAGATCCAGCCTGTCGCCGGGCGACGACAGCGCATTCTCCGTAATCTCGTCTACGCAGCCCAGCAAGTCGTCCGGGGTCTTGGCACTCAGCTCCGCACAAATCGAATCGGCATCCTGCAGGACCACATAGCGTTTGACGACGTTTTCCAGCTCCCGGACATTTCCGGGCCAGTGATATGCCTGAAAGGCCTGCAGCAGCTTGGCGGGCAGGGCGGTCTGCAAAGGCGAGTCGAATTCGCGGGCGAAGCGGCGCAGGAAGTGCCGGCTGAGTGCCTCGATCTCGTCCTTGCGCTGGCGCAGCGGAGGTACCTCGATGTTGACCACGTTGAGCCGATAGTACAGGTCTTCGCGAAAGACCCCCTGCTCGATGGCCTCTTCGATGTTTCGGTTGGATGCGGCGACAATGCGCACGTCGGCTTCGATCTCGCGATTGCCGCCCAGCCTGGTAAACTTCTTCTCCTGCAGAACCTGCAGCAGCTTGGCCTGCGCCTCCGGGCTGAATTCCGTCACTTCGTCCAAGAAGATGGTGCCTCCCCGAGCGAACTCAAACTTTCCCGGGCGATCGCCATGCGCTCCCGTGAAGGCGCCCTTCTCGTGTCCGAATAGCTCGCTTTCGACCAGCCCGGAAGGGAGTGCGGCGCAATTCACCTTCACGTAACGGCGCGAGGCCCTGGGTGAGGAGGCATGGATCATGCGGGCCAAAATGTCCTTGCCGACGCCGGTTTGCCCGTGGATCAGCACCGGCACCTCAATGTCGGCCATTTGGAGGATCATCTGGCGGATTTGCAGCATACGTTCGTTGCAGAAGACGAATTCGGATTCTTGCTCATCCGGCTGGGGGACTACTGAATGCCCATTTTTCTTGGCATCCAGCGCCTGCCGGATGGTGTGCTGCAGCTGTTTGGCCTCAATGGGCTTGCAGATGTAATCCGAAGCGCCGGCCTTGATGGCCTCCACGATAGTGCCCGGCTCCCGGCGTGAGGAAAGGACCACGACCGGAGCGGGCCGGACTTGACCGCAGACCTGGGCCAGGTCAACGGGCTTTGAGGGGCCGGTCGCCGCCGGCTCGATCAAGACCACGTCCGGTGCAATCAGGCGGCCGGCGATCAGTTGCTGCGCCCCCAACCAGCTGCTGGCCGGGAAGACCTCATAGCCGATGGGGCTCAGGCTCTCGATCACACGCCTTCGAAAGCGTTCCTGGCCATCGATGACCAGGACTTCCGTCCCCCTGCAGCGTCCGGATGCCATCGAAGGGCTCTTCGTCCTATGACCGTTCAACCGTCCTTGGTTGAGGCTGCACTTCCTCCGCTTCTTCACATCCTGTCATATCGTCAAACAAGGGCTTGCAGATTAACCCCAATGAAACTGGCCAGTGGGAAGCGGAAGGCAACTTTTGGGCAATCCGTGTCACACGGCTGAGTGGCCTTGCAAGGCGCGAGAGCCGAAAACACAGGCAAAGAGGCGGTTGTTGGCCCAAGGGCGGATTTGGCGCGGCGATTGCTTTGTCGTGACAGCGCAAGAGATGGCTCCTGGCGATGGAGAAGGGAATGCTGCCAGGGTTTTTCAGAGCATGGGAGCGTGCGTGATGATTTCAGACCGATCTTCGCTCAGCGAGGAGATGGCACCGATATTTGATCAGGCTTCGCCCTGCCTCAAATGGCCTGTATTTCAACAGTTCCTGCAGGTCGAATTGAGGCGGGCGGAAAGATACAGAAACTTCGTTTCGCTGCTTTTCTTGAGGCTGGGCGAAGCGGATTGCGGCGGGTCGGGCGACCGGCTGACCCCGAGATGCGCTGAATTTGTCCGGTCCAGGCTCAGGAGCACTGACTACCTGTCCTGCCTGGACCGCAGCACTCTGGCTGTCGTCATTTTGAACAGCAAGGAGGAAAGCACCGAAGGCGTGCTGCAAAGGCTGCGTTCAGATCTTTCGCTTTACTTGCAGGCGCATAGGGCCGACAGCCAAGTCTCGGCGTCCGCATCAGTATTTCCGACCGAGGCCGCTTCGCTCAAGAGCCTTTGCAGCACCGCCCTTGAGCGCCTTGGCCCAGTCGGCTAACCCGGGTTAGCCCAATACCGATTTAGGGCGCAGATTTGCAGAAAGAGCCTGGACCACCGCCGGGTCCGCCCAGTAGGCAGTTATTGCCCATCAGGCGCGCCATGGGTAGGCACCAACCGGACCCGGCCGACAGGCAAGCGCTCTTTTGATCAAGCGGACTGCCCACAGAGCGAATGGCTCCGGCCCAATTGGTATGGGAGTTGCTTCCTGGTTCGCCCATTGGGTTGGGCCGGACACCCGATCGAAGAGGAGATATGGCAAGTCGCAGCCGCAGCCCGCGCATGCAGGAGGTCGAGAGGATAGTGAGGCGTGTCGCGCCCACAGACCTTTCGATCCTGATCACGGGCGAAACGGGTGTCGGAAAAGGTCTCCTTGCCAAGCAGATCGTCTCTCTTTCGCAGCGCCGCGACCAGCCCTTCATCCAGGTCAATTCCGCGGCCATTCCTGATACCTTGTTCGAAAGCGAGCTGTTCGGGCACAAGCCGGGCGCCTTCACGGATGCAAACGCGGAGCGCCAAGGGCACATTGAGCGGGCCGACGGGGGTACGCTTTTTTTCGACGAGATCGGCGAGTTGAGCCTCGAGTCGCAGGCCAAGCTGCTGCACACCATTGAAGATCGGGAGATCACCTCCCTGGGCTCCAACCTGCCCCTGCGCGTGGACCTGAGGATCCTTGCGGCGACCAGCAAGGATCTGGCCGAAGAGGTCTCGCAGGGACGCTTCCGCAGGGACTTGTACTTTCGCCTCAACGAGATCCAAGTCCACCTCCCTCCTTTGCGCCGGCGCAGGGAAGACATCCTGGCTCTCGCCGACCACTTCATCCGCAACCAGGGCGCCGAGTTGGGCGGCCGTCGGATTCCGGACCTGACGCCTGAACGGCTCCGCTTGATGCAGGATTACGCCTGGCCGGGAAACATCCGCGAACTGGAGAACTTCATCAAGAGCCTGATGGTGCTGGGAAATGCCTCCCTGGCCTTCTCCAGGCTGAAGTCTGCAATGAACCCAGGCGGCAGGAGCGCCGACGGCCGGATTTCGCTGCCCGAGATGGTTCGTCGAGTGGAAGGAAGAGTCGAAAAGAAGGTGATCGAGCGAACCTTGCAGCGAACCGGCTGGCACCGCAAAAACACCGCAGCCATTCTCAACATCAGCTATCGATCCTTATTGGCCAAAATCAAGCAGTTCGAATTGGCCAGATAGGTGATACATTTCTGCCGCGCAGACTCCTAGGATCCTATTTTCGAATTACCTGTAAATTCAAAAGCATCGTTTTTGATTTACCTGTAAAATCGAAAACATGGAAGGGCAAGATCGCGCTGGCTGGCCGAGCGGATCCCGAATTCGAATCAACGCCGCATCGTTGTGATCACCGGCGCCCGCCAAACCGGCAAGACCACCTTGGCTCGTCGGCACTACCCGGAGCTGCGCTACCTGAATCTGGACAATCTGGAAACCCGCTCCTCCCTTCGCAGAAGACAGGCACCCATGTACAGCCCTTGATTGCTGGACAATCCATCTGGACCGTCCCGGCACACCGCCTCTTTTAGCAAAGGGATCTCGGTGTCCTCTGTGTCTCAGTGGCTTCCCGATTCCTGGCCGATTTTCAATCCGCACCATGCGAATTCAGAGGCCGAAGCGCGAAGCACGCCGATTCGAACAGTGTAACCCGCTCAGGTATCCTCACATCCTGCCAACTGACCTCCGACAATGGGATCCAACCCGAAGGAATTGGCAGGCAACGAACTGAAGCATTTGTTTTGTTCTATCGGTGATTTTATTGCAGGACCACAGGCCAGACGCCCGCATGGGGCACGACTCCTCCACCACGCTTGCCCCCATAAAAACAGTCCTGGTTTCAATCCACGCGCCCGCAAGAGGCACGACCCACTGGTGGAATAACCCTGAGCAATTCCCGGATCCGTTTCAATCCACGCGCCCGCAAGGGGCACGACGCGCGACTTCGCACTCGATCCTGACGGGCTGCCCGGACTTGTTTCAATCCACGCGCCCGCAAGGGGCACGACGCAGAGTTTGGGCAGAAGGCGCTCTACAACCTGCATGTTTCAATCCACGCGCCCGCAAGGGGCACGACAACTTGTCGGTCTTCGACGAGTTCGATGCCAGCTTGGTTTCAATCCACGCGCCCGCAAGGGGCACGACGGGGCGCTTGCTTTGCAGACTGCGGGCTGGGCAAGTTTCAATCCACGCGCCCGCAAGGGGCACGACAAAGCCGAACGGTTGCCCGCTGTGCACTTATGGTGTTTCAATCCACGCGCCCGCAAGGGGCACGACGCCAATTTCCGCTACTTGATACAGGCTGAGAACATTGTTTCAATCCACGCGCCCGCAAGGGGCACGACAATACCCGATCACAATCATGCACCGGTTCGGGCAGTTTCAATCCACGCGCCCGCAAGGGGCACGACTTCGATATCCTCGCCACCATAGTAGGCGCGGGGGTTGTTTCAATCCACGCGCCCGCAAGGGGCACGACCATGACGGCAAGCGCCACCTTGTCGTCCCTGCCGTGTTTCAATCCACGCGCCCGCAAAGGGCACGACAAAAGGTTGGCTGATTTTGAAGCCTCGCTAGGAAGTTTCAATCCACGCGCCCGCAAGGGGCACGACCAGGTATGTCCCGCAGCACGACGCCTTCGCCGTAGTTTCAATCCACGCGCCCGCAAGGGGCACGACATGTCGATGCAATCGCTTGCTTGGGCCAGATCGAGTTTCAATCCACGCGCCCGCAAGGGGCACGACCCCCCACCTGGCAATTTCGGCGTGTGACTGGTCCAGCAAGTTTCAATCCACGCGCCCGCAAGGGGCACGACTTCGTGGCTTCGGCCTTGGTCGCGCGGACCCAGGTTTCAATCCACGCGCCCGCAAGGGGCACGACCCCTCCCGTGAGCCGGGACCGCCTCTCCCGTTGTTGTTTCAATCCACGCGCCCGCAAGGGGCACGACGCGTGGACGACGGCTGCGTCAGCCAGCTCCCGGCCTCGAGTTTCAATCCACGCGCCCGCAAGGGGCACGACATAGGCGATGCCGTCCAACCAATAATCTTCGGAATGGTTTCAATCCACGCGCCCGCAAGGGGCACGACAGCATTCCCGAGGAAGGAATACTCGGCCCCCTCCAGGTTTCAATCCACGCGCCCGCAAGGGGCACGACCGCAGCAGACTTAAGTTACTACGAATAAAGCGAAAATTGATCTGAAATCGCGAACCTGCCCAAAGGTCCATCGAGCATACATTCCCACTCCCAGATCCATAATCAATTATCCCTTTTGTTCCAGTACATTACAGTCGAGCGCGAACCTGCCCGGAAATGGATGTCCGCTTCGGGTTCGCGCTCGTCATATGATCAAGGGTCCTTCGGGGTCATAGGACGGCTTGGCCCCGACGTGTTCCAGGCGGCGCTTCCACTGTCTTCCCAGAAAATAAAAGCGCAAGCTGTCCTTTTCAGAATCAATCAGATCCACCAGGCCGCTGCGCAAGGAGGCCCATTGGGCGGGATCAACCAGGCACTCAAAGACCGAGTTCTGCACCCTCTGGCCATGGTTCTCGCACAGCTTGGCGACACGGCGCAGCCGTTTTCGGCCTTTCTTGCTCAGCGTACTGACATCGTAAGTCACCAGGACCATCACGGGATCATCCTCCTTTCGCCTCGCCTATTTCCAGAAGAAGGGCGGATAGCCGTCCAGGTCTCCCCGAATGAAACGTGCCAGGAGCAGACTCTGAACGTGAGGCAGCAGTCCGATCGGCATACGTTCCTTCAAGAAGGGATGAGTGATCTCTTCCCGCTTGCGGCTCTGGTAGGTGGCCAGCACTTTTTTGCGGGCATCGTCCTTCATCAGGACCGCGCCAGTCTCGGTGCAGCGGAATCCCTGAGGCGTCACTTGACGGCGATTGACCAATGAAAGGGCCAGGCGGTCTGCCAGGATAGGGCGCAGTTCCTCCATAAGGTCGAGCGCCAGGCTGGGGCGCCCCGGCCGGTCGCGGTGCAGGAATCCAACAAAAGGGTCGAGCCCGGCCGCTTCAAGGGCGGAAAGCGTCTCCTGGGCCAGCAGAGTGTAGAGAAAGGACAGCAGGGCGTTCATAGGATCCAAAGGAGGCCTGCGCGAACGCCTTTCAAATGTGAAGCTCTGCTGCTGAGCTTTGATCAGGTGCTGGAAGACTTTGAAGTACCTGCGGGCCGCGTCGCCCTCGCGCCCGACAATGGTGGCCGACACTTGGTCCTTTTGCAGCGCTCTTTGATGGCGGGCGAGGTCGTTGGCCGCCTGCTTCAGGCTGGAGGGGCCGCCCCCCTCCCGAATTGCCCTCATGAGCACTTGCCGGCAGTTCCCGATCTTGGCCGTCACAATATTGCGGGCGATGCAGGCACAACGCTCCTTGTCATCGGCCCAATGGTATTGGGTGCGGCGCAGCAGGACGTTTCCTTGCACCGGGCCCTGAACACGTGCCCGGAATCTCCCGTGGCGGCTCAAGAAGACGACGCCGACCCCTTTTTGGGCGCACAACCCCAACAGTTGCGGAGTGCACAGGATCCTCCCGAAACAGACCACCGATTCCAGAGTGTGAACCGGAACCTGCAGGCGGGCTTGGCCGTCGACGACGACCCGCACTGTTTCGCCCCGGCGCGACAGCCAAGCGCCTTGCACGGTCACATACAAGGTATTGAGAAGTTTCTTCATGGAGACTCGCTTTCCAGTTCGTCCGGCAGGACGGGCAGGGAACGCTTCAGGTAGCGCTCCACAGCACAATCACTCCCCGCCTTGGGAAGGCACTGATCGTAAAGGGAGCAGCGGTCGCACTTGCGGCTGTAGACCGCTTTGGGGATTTGAAGAGAACGGATCAACTCATGCAGCTGCCAAGCTGCACTTCGGGTCCGTTGCCGCAGTTGCCGATCAAATTCGACTTTCAGCCGACGCTTGGTCTTGCCGAAGTAGATCGAGCCGTTCTCGATCTCGGCCCCCAGCATCTCCTCCAGGCAAATCGCCTGAGCGCAAAGCTGCACCAGGTATCCTTCCTCCCGCCTCAACCGGCCGCGCTTGTATTCGACGGGGACAGGACGCCATCTGCCGGGCACTGACGGCAGCCGCACACCCTGCAGGCTGCGGTGAAATTCCACAACATCCGCCAGCCCCGACAGCCCCATGCGCAGCGAGCGCAGGCGAAGCCCGCGGGCGATGCGCAGATCACCCCGGACCTCAGTACCCGTCAGATCTGCCCTTCGGTGGAGGACCGAACCCTCGGCTGTATAGCGGTTTTCGCCCCATAGGCGGTCGGTATGCACCAAGGCGGCCCGCCGTCGGCAGTAAACGAAATGCTGCAATGCCGACAAAGGCAGCAATTCCTCCTCTGCAAATGCCTGCCTTTCGATCATGCGCTGGCCAGGTCCTCCACCGACACCCCTTCGGGAAGCCTCTTGCGGATCTCTTCCAGAGGAGTGACCCGATAGTCGGCATAGGAGCGGGGCGATTCGATTTCCTTGCCATCCTCTTGGCGCCTTGTTGCTTGAACCAGGTCAAAAAGGCGGTGGGCGGGCGCCTCTCCCAGCGCTGAGGCATGCTTAAAAACGAACAGGTGCCTGACCGCCATCAAACCACGGGCTGCCGAGCGGTCCAGTTCGAAGAGGTTGACCAGAGCCTTCCACAGCACTGCAAGGTCGGCTTGACTGAATCCGGTCTGCGCGGCCAAGTGGGGATTGACGAAGCCGTGAGCCCGGTAAAGCCCGTAAGCCACAGTGTGCTTGGATCCCATCTCGGTGCTCCCCTTGGAAGTGGCCGTCTTCTCTTCGGTCGTATAGGCCACCCGGGTGATTCCGTGATCGGACGAGAGCACCCGGTCAAAAGAACGGGCGAAGGTGACCTGAACGGGTCCGCGCACTTGCCCGCAGTTGAATTTCTTGGTGCTCATCACGGCGCCGAAGGCCCGCACGTCGAAGAAATTCCCGCACATCCACTCCTTTGCCTGGGCCACCGAATCGCGTCCTATCTCGGCAGCCTTGTAGCCCAGGTGATCAAAGGCCATTTTTTGGCGGCTTTCCAGGGAATTCCCCTGCAGGACAAAGATGTCGTATCCCTCCTCGATGCTTCCGTCCTGCGACTTGAGCGCGTAGACATAGTCGCGGACCTTCCTTTTCAGGCTCACATCCGACACCAGGCCCTGAAAGGTCTCGGGATCGAAGCGGGGCTGGTTGTCAAAGTCGGGGTCGCCGTTGGGGTTGCCGTCTTCGACAGTCCTCGAACCGCTTCGTAAAGTTTGTGCGCATGGCGTTTGAGATTGACAATGCAAAGCGCCTGATTCTGCTGGACCATTTGGTCAGCGATCTCTTCCCAGCTGCTGAACTGTCCGCCATCAGGCCAGCGCGGATCCTTGACCCGCTGCAGGTCGTGCAACAGCCGGGTTTGGAGTTCCGGGCTCAGGATGGGTCGGATGGTGCCCGGCGACCAGCGCAAGTCGTCGTCTGTGCGGTGGCGCTTTTCGAATGCAGGCTGAGTGGCGG
>JANQFM010000531.1 GCA_028277865.1 Acidobacteriota bacterium | reverse complement strand
CGCCAAGGCGCAAAGGACGCAAAGCTAAGAGAGGAAAGAGCTTGGCGATCTTTGCGCCTTGGCGCGAAACTCCTCGTCCTGATCGGCGGACTGATTCTTCTTTGGAAGGGGATCCTACCGGCCACGGGCAATGCGCAGGGGGATTTCGCCAATTATTACACGGCCTCCAAGCTGGTGGCGGAAGGAATCTCGGTCGAGCCGGCCTACAGCGATTTTGCCTGGTTTCAGCGCCAAATGGACCGCTACGGCATCCGAGGCCAGGTGGGAGGCTGGATCCCGCATCCCCCGCCCACCGCCCTGCTCTTCCTTCCCCTCACCCCGCTCGATCCGGTCACGGCGCGGACCCTGTGGACTTGGTTCAACCTCCTCTTACTGACCGTCAACATCTGGCTGCTGGCTCGCGTCTGCGGGCTGGAGTGGCCCTATGCGGCGCTGCTCATGCTGGCCTGCGGCTACGGACTGCTCAACAATTTTATTTTCGGTCAGATCTACCTGTTGCTGACCGCCTCCATTTTGGGAGGGCTCGAGCTGGCCCGACACCGTCGTCCTGCGGCAGCCGGAATCCTGCTGGGCAGCCTGGTGCCGGTCAAGTACTTTGCAGCCTTTTTCATCCTTTACTTCGCCTGGAAGCGTCAGTGGAAGCTGGTCTTGGCCGCTACAGCCACGGCACTGACGGTGGCGGCTGCATCGCTGGCTGCAATGGGATGGCGGGTGTGGGAGAGCTTTCTGATGCAGGTGCTCCCCCGCCACTTGATGGGTGAGATCCAGGATCCCTATTCGGTGGCCTTCCAGTCCTGGAACAGCCTGCTGCGGCGGCTTTTCCTGTTCGAAGAATCACTCAATCCGCATCCGTTGCTGGAATCCCCCCTGATTTTCTTTTTCGTCAAGAGCTTGCTTTTCTGGACCCTGGTCGGAATCTGCATTCTGATTTTCATTCGCATTCG
The DNA here is from genome assembly GCA_028277865.1 of Acidobacteriota bacterium. Lineage (GTDB taxonomy): Bacteria > Acidobacteriota > UBA6911 > RPQK01 > DATIPO01 > JANQFM01. The sequence goes on along the minus strand of JANQFM010000531.1, from coordinate 4,444 downwards.
CTTTGACTGCAATAAGCAACAGAGGCTTTTTGAACTGGGCTGGATTCCTCTTGTCCTGCTGCTTCTTTCGCCGGGAAGCGCGACCTACCACTTGCTGCTGCTGGCGATCAGTGCAGCCTGCTGGGTCCGCCTGGCCATGGGGCAGCAGCGCCTGGGGACAGCGCTGCTGTTGGCTGGGCTTTTCTCCGCCGTCAACTTGCCCCACTCGGTGTGGCTGAAGCCATTGGCCCAGGGTGTCGGCAACCTGCCGGCCTATCCTCGGCTATGGCTGCTGACGGCATTGGCAGCGGCTGCGGTGCTGGCCTTTCGGACCCAGCTCAAAGGCAGGATGGCGCTTCGGGTTCCGCTTTTGGCTTTGCTGTTGGTTCTGGCCCTGCTGCAGGCTGCGACCTCTTATTGGAGCTACCGCAGCCGCCCCTCCGATGGTGCTCGGCGGCTGGCAATCCAAGGCCGGGAGTACCAGCGCCACTTGGGGCTGATCGCCCACAGCCCCAACCGGGGATCGCACCGGACGGTCTTCAGCTACTGCGCGCTGCTGGACAACCGCTACCGCATCTTGGACCAATCCGGCCAAGCCTGGGGACTGCCTGATGGGCGCAACTACTTCCACCCCAGCCTGGCCCGCGACGACTCGTCGCTGTTGTTCGAGACAGTGGTCGAAGGCCGCAGCGAGATCTGGCTTAGCCTGCGACCGGGAAGCGCGCCGCGCAAAGTGGTGGAGGGGCAGTCGCCAGCTTGGCATCCCGAGGGTGGCAGCTTTGCTTTTGAACGAGGTGGAAGGCTGCATCTTTACGACTTGCAGACTGGAGGCCTGACAGCTTTGGAGGCGACTGCGGGAGGTTATGATGCAGCCTTTTCGCCGGATGGGGTGCGGTTGCTGTTTTGCGGGGGAGCGAACCCGCAGAAGGCACTCAAAGCAGGGATTTGGAGGGTACGGGTCGATGACGGGCGGGCGGAATTGCTTCATGAGGCGGATGGCTGCCATCGGCCCACAGTGTCGTCTGACGGGCGGCGGGTCTTGTTTTCGCTGAACCAAGCGGGCAACCAAGACATCTGGATGCTCGATCTGGCCAGTCGGCAGTCAGTCCGGTTAACATCCAATCCGGCCATCGACCGCGATCCGGTTTGGGATGAGGAGCGCAATCGTATCCTCTTCACATCGGATCGGGGGCGAGGGCTGGGCTGCACGACCTTGTTTTGGATGCCAATGCCGAGCAATTGATGGATTCGCAACGCTTTTACATACAGGCAGCCAAGTTCCTGGATGCGCATCTGGGGCGGGTGCTGGTGCGGGTGCTGGGGGTTTCGCGCAAAGAGGCCAGGGGCGCAAAGGTGAAGCCGAAGAAGATTCTTTTTATCAAGTTTTGGGGGATCGGCAGCATTATCCTTTCCGAACCGGCTTTGCGGCGCCTGCAGCAGATGTTTCCGCAGGCGGAGATTCACTATTTGACGTTGAGGCAAAACCGCGGCCTGTTCGAGATGATTCCGGCGGTGAAGCGAGTCCACTGCCTGGACTTCCGCTCGCCTTGGGGATTCTTGTGGCAAAGCTTGTTCCTGCTGCCCAAGCTGCGTCGCCAAGGCTACGGGCTGATCATCGACGCCGAGTTCTTTGCCCATTTTTCGGTCTTGCTGGCTGTGCTTGCGGGCGGCAGGCGTCTGGCGGGTTTCGCGCAAAGGAGGGGAGGCAAGGAAAGGCTGCTGGATGTGGCGTTGCCGTTTTTGGATCGCAGGCATGCGGCGGGGCAGTTTTTGCGGCTTGTCGAGGTAGCAGAGGGGATTTCACGCAGAGACGCAGAGACGCAGAGAGAGGACGCAGGAGAAAGGCCTTTGCTGGTTCTGGGATCTTTCCGCCCCCGGCTCCCAGCCCCCAGCCCCCAGCCTCCCTATATCATCCTCAATCCGAACGCCAGTCCCTTGGCTGTCGAGCGGCGTTGGCCTCGGGACCGGTTTGCACTGCTGGGGCGGGAGTTGTTGAGGCGCTACGGGTTTGAGATCGTTTTGGTGGGTGCAGCTTCTGAGACGGGCTACGTGAGGCCGCTGGAGGAGGATCTGAATGAGCCGTCAATGGTGCGCAATCTGGCAGGCAAGCTCAGCTTGCGCCAGTTGGCTGAGGTGATTTCCGGGAGCCTGCTGCTGATCTCCAATGACAGCGGGCCGCTGCATATGGCAGCGGCGCTGGGGATCCCGGTGGTGGGGTTTTATGGGCCGGAGACGCCGCTCAGGTACGGGCCGCTGGCGGTGCAAGAACGGGTCTTCTACCGGGGGCTGTGGTGCAGTCCCTGCATGAGCCTGGACAACGCCAAGACGGTAAACTGCATCAACCATCTGGCCTGCATGAAGGAAATCGGGGTGGACGAGGTGGTTGCGGGGGTGGCGGAGTTTCTGGAAAGGGAGGTGCTGGTGCGGGAGGCGGTGCTGGGATGAGGTTTCACGCAGAGGCGCAGAGGCGCCAAGAGGGGGAGGAGGGGAGGAAGAAGAGGCTGGTTTTGCTTAATCCGCCGGGGCGGAAGGTCTATTTGCGGGATTATTTTTGCAGCAAGGTCTCTCAGGCGGATTACATTCACCATCCCATCGACCTGGTTTTCTTGAGCGGATATCTGAAGGAGGATTATGAGCTGGAGCTGGTGGATGCGATTGTCGACAAGCTGAATCCCGCCCAGTGTTTGCAACGGATTGAGAGAATCGGGCCGCAGGTAGTGGTGGGGCTGATCGGCTCGGTCTCCTATGACGAGGACGTGCCCTTTTATCGGCAACTGGCTGAAGCCATCCCTGCGGCGCGTCTATTCTTGGTGGGGGACGTGCTGATCGAAAGACGTCGGCAACGCCTTGCGGAGATGCCCTTTGTCGAAGGGTTTGTCCACGATTTCAGCAGCGCTGACTTGCTGGGGCACCTGCGGGGCGATTCGAAGGTGCGCAATCTGACCCTGCGCCGTCAAGGAGTTGTCGAAGCCTTGCCCTTGGAGCGTCCCCGAGGACAGGCTTTTCGACTGCCCAGGCCCGAGCACCGCCTATTCGTGGATCGTCCTTACCGCTATCCCTTCGTGCGGCGTTCGCGTTTCGCGACAGTGATGACCGACTTCGGATGCCCTTACCGATGCAGCTTTTGCGTTATGTCCACGCTGGGCTGGAAGCAGCGTCCGGTCGGCGATGTCCTGGACGAGTTGCAGGATCTGGGCCGGATGGGCGTTCGCGAACTGTTTTTCCTGGACCAGACCTTCGGCATTCCCCGCTCGCGCTGCCTGGAGTTGCTGGCAGGGATGCGGCAGCTGGCTGATCGATTCGGCTGGGTCTGCTTCAGCCGTCCCGACCTGCTGGACGATGCCCTGCTCTCCCAGATGAAATCCGCTGGCTGCCATACGCTCATCTTAGGGCTGGAAAGCGGCAGCCAGCAGCTGCTCGACTCGGTGTGCAAGGAAGCCCGCAAGGAGGAGGTTCTGCAGGGGTTCCGGCGCTGCTCCTCCTACGGAATGCGAACCGTGGCCACTGTCCTGCTGGGGCTTCCCCGAGAGACCGAAGAGACCTTCCAGCAGACGCTGGAATTCCTGCGCCAGGCCGATCCCGACTTCGCCTCCTTCAATGTGGCCGTCCCCCGTGCAGGCACCCCTTTCCGAGAGGAGGCTCTGAAATTGGGCCTGATCGATGAGGATTTCGAGGTCATGGACCAGTCCGGCAACCCCGTGGCCATGCCGACTTTAACTCTGAGCCGAGGCCAGGTCGCAGCCTTGCGCCGAAGGGCTGTGCGGGGCTTTTACGGCCGTCCCGGCTACTGGCGAAAGCGGCTCACCCGCTGGGTCCGACATGACGGCGCGCTCTTGTCCGATCTGCGCATCCAGCTCCAGCAAGGATACCGCCTGTTGTGCAATTATCTGGCATCATAGAAGCCGGTCGCGGATGCTGGTTTCTAAACATGGCCCGACCGGGACAAGCCCGGTTCGTGGCCCTTCACCCTTCGTCGAGAAAGAACCGCGTAGGTTGTGAAACGCGGAGCAGGCCATAATCTCTCGCTGACAACTGACAACTGACAACTGACAACTGACAACTGACCATGCCTCCAAAACTCCTCCAGGAATTCTATTCCAGAACCCGCGAAATCAAGGACTTGCAGTGCGCCCTGGACCAGATGTCCTGGGACCAGGAGGTGATGATGCCCCCGCGCGGCGGAGCCTTTCGGGCTGGGCAGATGTCGACGCTGGCCGCACTGCATCACCAAAGGCTGACCGATCCTCGTCTGGGAGAGCTGATCGAAGAACTTTCCCAAGACGCGTTGGAGAGCTGGGACAGCACTTCCGTCAGCGAAATGAAACGGCATCACCGTAAGGCGGTCAAGCTGCCTGAGAGCCTGGTACGCGAGCTGGCCCGAACCCGCTCGGAGGCCTATCAAGCCTGGGTGCAGGCCCGCAAGGATTCGGATTTCCCCGCCTTTGCGCCTTGGCTGCAGAAGATG
>JANQFM010000511.1 GCA_028277865.1 Acidobacteriota bacterium | reverse complement strand
TCTTCGGCAAAAGCATGGCGGCGCTCGGCGCTGCCAAAGCGAACGTCCACTTGCAGGGCCAGGGTGGCCAGGCGCTTTCCGGCCTGGTCGGCGCCCTGGCGCAGCCGCGCCACGTCGCGGGCCAGACGGGCGGCCAGGGTGATCAGGTAGGCACTGGAAAAGCGGTCCTGCAGATCCTCTGGATGGGCCTGCACCTCTCCCAGCAGGTCGGGGCAGATCAGGTAGGCGCGGGCCGCGGGCCGGAAAAGGCGTTCGGTGCAGCCGCGCCGCTTCTCCTCTCCTGAAAGCTCCAGGAATCCGGCCTTTTGAAGGGTCCGCACATGGTAGTTGACCTTCTGACGGGTCAAGCCCAGCTTGCGGGCCAGTCCGGTCGCCGAATCGGGTTCGGCATGCAACTGGTCGAGGATTGTTCGGCGCAATCCGGGAAGCAGGGCAGCCACCCCTTGGCGGTGTTCGACGATGGCCAGGGAAGAGGGCTTTTCAGGTGCCATGACAGGGAGCGTATCATTTGAAAAATATTTTTGTCAAATGAAGATCAAGACAGGTTCGGAAGAATTTGGCTTTTTAGCCCGGATTTCTGATGGATTGCCGTAGCGAGGGGCCGCAAGCGCCGGCCTGGCAAGGTTGGGTGAAGATACAACCTGCACTTAACTACTCAATGAACACGAAATATCGAGACATTTATGTCATTTGTTTAAACCAAATTCACTGTTAATCAATTCGACCAACCCAAACATTTATTCTGCTAAAATGCATAATACAAGAATAATGCTCTTGATTTCCACTTTTATTCCACAGGGAATCGTCTTGTAGATTTGATGAGGGCTTGTTCGGCATCCCTTCAACTGCTCTTTATAAAACCCATGGAGAATATCTAGGATGTCAAAAATGATATTAGTAGAAAGAACGTTTTTAGCAAAAAATGGAGCGATTCATTTTCAACCACAACCTGCTGGGAGGTCGGTTCAATGCAGGGGTCGGGGTTACGTGAGAGCCTGATTTCCCGGCACCACCGAAAGGACAACGCATGATCCGGAAATCACTTTTCTTGGCTTTCCTGGCGGGTGTTTTTGCTCTCTCGACAGGCTTGCCTGTGGAGACCCAAGTAAGGGCCGACTTTCCTCCCGACTGCGACCTGGTCTGCAGCTGCCAGACCCGCACCACTGCGACATTCACCCGAGTAGGCGCCAACTGCACCCGGGCCCAGAACCGCGCCGCCGCTGCCGCTTCTGCCGCTGCAGTGTGCAATGCAGGCGAAACGCCCTGCGGATCGACCACGGTGTATGTCACGCATAGCTGCTTTCCCCATCCGGTCAGTGGCCAGACCGCTGCCTCGGCCTTTGCTGAATACAAGTGCGAGGTCTGTTACCTCGACTGCGGCCCGATCTGTCCCCCCATCCCTTGATCGCTTGGAGGCGGCTGTCAGCAGCCGCCTCTCCTAACCAGTGCTGCTGATCTTTGCCTTCTCTGCGTCCTCTGCGTCCCTGCGCCTCTGCGTGAATCTGCTCTTGCCGCCCTTTTACGACAACCTCAAGATCCGGGCGTTCCCGGATGGTATTTGCCTGACCAACCATTTTCGCAGTAAAGGTGTCTTTTTTCATTCAGGGAGCAGCATCGGCTTGCTTTTGCTTGACGGACTGCCCGGAGCCTTGCGAATATACGGAGGAACATGATGTAGGGCCTCCAAGTATATCCGGGGCGCTAATGCGGAAGGGAAGGTCTGCTTGTGCCGCTTAAAGGATTGAGAATAAAAGGCTTTGGCAATCGGATTGTCCGGGTGTCCGCTGGGATGGGATGCATCTTCCTCATTTCCGGCCTGCTGCTTTTCGGTTTTCGCAGCTCGGGGCCACCTCCGCCGCCTGGAGCGCTCGGCCTGCAAGATGAAGCGGAGAAGCTGCACGCCGACCTGTTTAAGGAAAAGCGCTTTCCCTCGGCGACCACCTGCAAGACCTGCCATCCCGATCACTACCGTGAATGGGCCGTTTCGGCTCATGCCTACTCCCAGATGAGTCCCATCTTCAACGCCATGCATGGCAAGATCCTGAAGCTGACCAACGGGACCAACGGCGATTTCTGCATTCGATGCCACACACCGGTGGGCATGAACCTGGAGGAGCCCGAATTCATTTCCAACCTGGATCGCCACCCCACCTCGCGCGAAGGGATCACCTGCATCGTCTGCCACCGTCTGGATCAGGCCTACGGCAAGCTGAGCGGACGGCTGGCCATCGTCGAAGGGGACATCTTCGATCCGGTCTACGGTCCCAGCGGCAATGAGGAATTGAAAAGGGTCATCACCAGCGGCGAGTTCGGCACCAACACCGAACGGGGCCGCAGCGGGCGCTCCATCCACTCGGACGCCAAGCCGCTGGCCCAGATGAGCGAGTCGGGCCTTTGCGGAACCTGCCACGACGTCAACCTGGTCAACGGATTCCGTTTGGAAGAGGCCTTCAGCGAGTACAAGATGTCGCCGGCCGCCAGGAAAGGGATCAGCTGCCAGGATTGCCACATGGGCAAGGAGCCCGGAGTGGCTTCCGGCTACGACACCGCTCCCGCTGCGGTGGTGGGCGGCAAGCAGACCCGCCCCCGCAAGCGCACCAATCACATGTTTGCTGGGCCCGATTACTCCATCATCCACCCCGGCATCTTCCCCCACAATGGCGACGCAGCCCGTCTGGCCACCATCGCCGAATGGCTGGTCTTTGATTACAAGGCCGGATGGGGAACGGACGAATTCGAGCGGAATATCCCGGACGGCTATCGATTCCCGCCCCGATGGGAATCGGCGGACGACCGTTACGACGCCCGAGAAATCCTGCAGGACAACCTCGACCTTCTGGACGAGATCGCCCAGCAGAGGCTTCAGGTCTTGCGGGCCGGATACCAGCTGGGCGAAGTGGCCGTCGACAAGGCCGGCGAGCAGGGGATCCGGTTCAAGGTCGAATTCCGCAACGCAACCGATGGGCACAACGTCCCTACCGGGTTTGACGCCGAGCGGCTGGTGTGGCTGCACGTTGTGGTCACCGACAGCCAAGGCAAGAAGGTCTTCGAGTCGGGCGACCTGGATCCCAACGGTGACGTGCGCGACAGCCATTCGCTTTACGTACACAACGGCGAGCTGCCCCGCGACCGCTTCCTTTTCAGCCTCCAGTCGCGTTTTTTGGTCCGCATGGTGCGGGGCGGCGAACGGGAACAGGTCTTGGCCCTCAACTACTCGCCCGACCCGCTTCCGTTTTTGAGGCCCTCCACCAGCTCGACGATCCTGACAGGACGCCCCGCAGGCGCCCGCAAGCACCGCCAGACGATCTATCCGCTGGGCAGCAAGTGGGCCAAGTACAAGGTCAAGGCTTCGCAGCTCAGCGGAAGCCGTGCACCCTACAAGGCCAAGATCCGGCTCAAGGCGGCGATGGTTCCGGTCAACTTGATCCACGAGATCCAGGATGTCGGGTTTGACTATGGGATGAGTCCCCGTGAAGTCGCTCAGGCGGTGGTGGATGGCCATCTGGTGCTGTGGGAGCGGGAAGTGGAGTTGGGAGGGGATTCGCGCCAAGGCGCAAAGGCGCCAAGGGACCGCGGATCGAAATAAGAGCTTTTGATTGGTTAGTTGAGGATTTCACGTGTTGCTGTGGGAAGCTGTTTCCGTGTTTGTCTTGGCCGGTGTCATCACTTTGCCGGCGGGCGAGGCGGATGGGAAAGAAAAAGCCGATCATCCTGCTGCCTCGGCCTCCGCAAATGATGCTGGGGCCGACAAGGACAGCTCGAAGGACGAGGGCCACGGCAAAGCGCACGGCCTGAGCCGGCTCTCAGACCAGCCCATCCCGCTGGCCCAGCTTCCCAAGCGCCCCAAACCGCTGCTGGAGTTGGGATCGCCCTTTCTGGGGACAGGCAGGATCAGGCAGGGCTTCCGCATCCCCGGCGGAGCGGTCTGGCAGCCTTCGTTTTTGCTCTTCG
>JANQFM010000468.1 GCA_028277865.1 Acidobacteriota bacterium | reverse complement strand
ATAGCTGCTCCGCTGGGATTGAATCGTTGTGGTAGGAATAGGCGCGATAGGCGTGCTCGAGCGCGTTCAGAAAGTCCTGCTGTCGTAAATGTCCCCGTGGCGGGCGAATACGTGGTGCTCTGAATAAATCTTGCGGATCTCCTCGGCAACGTCAGTGTCTTCAGAGGGGTCGTGCGGAAAAGGCTGGCCGGCCGGGTTGGCCAGCCCCATGGCCTCAACCACCGAAGCGCGGATCCCGTCGTAGTCCGAACCCTTCAGGTGGTAGAACCAGTCGTGGTTGCCGACCAGATAGTAGGTTCGCACAGGGACGCTCAGCCGTTCGGCCTGAAAGTCGGGCTTTCCGCCTCTCGTGCCGGGCGGGATCTTCAGGCCTCCCTCCTGGGCCAGCCCCTTCAGGACCTGAAAGGACTCGCTGTTCTCCTCGAGTATCTCGTCGTTGATCTCACGCACCTTCTCGATGTATTTCCTGGCACTCGGGTCTCCCCAAGGACGCAGCTCTTTGTCCTCCACAAGCCAAGCGCTGGAACGGATAATGTCGAGGATGTCTCCCAGCAGGACCAGGTTGACCTCCTTGACCGGCCGATACCTGCCGCTCTTGCGGTAAGAAGCATCGTAGGCAAGGTCGCTCAGCCGCCGCCTCAGCACGCGGAACGCCTTATCCCGGATGGTTGTGCCCGATGTCCCGTCGGTCAGGTGCAGGTCGCTGATAATCACCAACATTTGGAAGCCTCCTAGTATTTTTATGCGAATGATAACCGAGCAACCGTCGGATGACAATCGATTTATCCTTTTTCAGCTTGTGCAGCCCACCCTCGCCCCTGCGCCGCCTCAACCCTTTATTGCGATTTTTTTCACATTTAATGAAACACCGCTGCTGTTCAGGTGTAATGTCCCCACGAAAAGGAAACGGGAAGTCGGCTTTGACAACTCAGATTTGAATCGAAAGGAGCTGACCTGACTATGTTCACCAAGATTCGAACCCCCCTTGTTGCCATTTTTCTGATGGCGGCTTTGAGCCCTTTGATGGCGCAGCCCGGCGACTCTTTCGTGCCGGACGGCAAGCTGGCCGAAATCCTCGACCTGACCGAAGAGCAGATCGAAGCGCTGCGGCAGCTGACAGAAGAATTCGAGGCGGCTGCCCAACCATTGCAGGAAGCCAGAGCTTCTGCCCGTGAAGCCCTTGCCGCTGAGTTGGAAGCCGAAGAGCCTTCGGCTGTCCTGGTGGGCGATCTCTTTTTGCAGATCCAGGATTTGAACGGGCAGATCGAGCAGCTGCGCCGGGACTTCATGGCCGCTTTCGAGGCCATCCTGACTCCCGAGCAGCTGGAAAGGCTGCAAAGGCTGCGCGACCGCCGCCGCCATCGCCGCCTGCATGATCGTCTGGCCAATGCCGAGGATGGGCCGGCATGCTCGCCGGGATTCTTTCCGGTTCGGGTTCTGAGCCGGGTGCTGGACCTGAGCGAAGAGCAGGTTGGGCAATTGCAGTTGCTGCTTGAGGAACTGCGGGCCAACGTTCAGCCGCTGCGCGAAGAGCGCGGACCGCTGCATGATCAGTTGGAGGCTTTTTTGGAGTCGGAATCCCCAGATGCCGAAGAGGTAGGAGCGATCGTGATCGCTATCCACGGGATCATCCAACAGATCGAACAGGCCCAGCAGGATTTTGCCGCCGCATTCGAGGCCATCCTGACTCCCGAGCAGTTGGAGAAGCTGCAGGAGTTCCTGGACAATCCCCGACGGGGCCCCAGAGGCCGTCCCGGACGCGGCGAACGCTAGAAAAGAACCCGCGAAAGGCCGCGAAAAACCGCGCCAAAGTTCGCGCGAACTTTCGTGCCATTTCGCGGGATCCTCTTGCCTGGGTCTATGGTGTCCTCAATTGAGAGCAAGCTATGAATGCCAACTATCATGTCAGAGCCGTCTGGGATCCGGAAGCTTCGGTTTGGGTGGCAACGAGCGAAGACCTTCCAGGCCTTGTAACTGAGGCGGCCACAATCGAAGCGCTGACTGAGAAACTTCGCGTCATGCTACCGGAGTTGCTGGTGGCCAACCAGATCGGCGCACGGGCTGACTCGGTTTCTTTTGAGTTGATCAGCCACCGCCAGGAATCAATCCCTCTCGCTTGGCCCTCACCTTAGCTTGACCTGACCCGGACTTCATGCTAGAAAATGAGCCTTTATTTTGGAGCGGACTGAAAAAAGCCAATGATTCAGCCGGACTGGACCATCTTTGTTGCAGCGCTCGTCTTTCTGCTCACCCTGCTGAGCCTGAACTATTTGCTCTTCAAGCCCCTATTCCGGGTGCTCGACGAGCGTCAGGCAAAGACGGCGGGGTTGCGCAGCAAGGCTTTTCAGTTGCGGGAGAGCTACGAGGCCTCGGAGGAAGAATACCAGGCCAGCCTCAAGCTGGAACGACAGCACGGATACAAGGTGGCCGAAGAGGCCCGCAAGGAGGCCCTCCAAGAACGCGCCCGTCGTTTGGCCAAGGCACGCCAGGAGGCGGATGACACCAAGGCTTTGACACGAAAAGATTTGGAACAGGAAATCGAATCGTCCAAGGAGTTTCTCAAAAAGGAGGCCGAGCAGCTGTCCCGCCTCATCACCGCCCAGGTGTTGCGCAGGCAGGCTTGAATTTGCCCGACCGGCCCCTTGGCAGCCATACAGCAAAACTTGCCCATTCGGGAATCGGCTCACGGTCGCATTTGAATCATATTGTGCAGTCAGGGCATGTCTGGAGTATTTCAGTCAGACGGCCTCAAAACCGATGCGAAACAGGAATAAAAACCCGAGTTTTCAGGCTGCCAGGCTGTTGGCCCTGGCCAGCCTGTTTTGCGCCCTGCTGTTGGTCAGCCCTGCGGGCGTTTGGGCTGCTGAAGGCGAAGATGGATGGGGCTGGCTGGCAACCGCCGGACGCTGGTTCAACCTGCTGTTGATCGCCGGGGTCCTGTTCTTCGCGCTGCGCAAGTCCCTGCCCGCCTACTTCAACCAGCGGCGCGAATCGATCCAGGATGAGATTGAAGAGGCGCAGCGTGTGCGCGACGAGGCCGATGCCAAGCTGGCCCAGGTCGAATCGCGCATGAAAGCCCTCGATTCAAAACTGGAAGAGATGCGCCGGCAGGCCCGCGAGAATGCGGAAGCCGAGCGCCAGCGCTTGCTGGAAGAGGCTCGCAAAGACGGCGAGAAGATCGTCGCCGCAGCCCGGCGGGAGGTGGGCAACTTAAGGCGGCATGCCCGCGAGGAACTCAAGGAGTACGCTTCCCAACTGGCCCTGGGGATGGCCGAAGAGCAGATCCGCCAAAGCATTGATGAACAGGACGAACAGAAGGTCGTCAACCGCTTTTTCACCCAGTTGCAGGACGGTCCCAGGGGATAGGGAGTCAGGGGGCTCGCATGATTTCAATGGCCATTCGCTCTTACGCCCGCGCCTTGGCGGACATCGCCTTCGAAAGCGGCCAGGCCGATCAGGTTCAGGCTGAACTGGCCCTTTTCGAATCCTGGATGCCGGAGGGGAGCGAACTTTTCGAGGCCCTCACCAACCCGTCGGTCCCCTTTTCGGCCAAGCGCAAAGTCATCGAATCCCTGGCTGCAAAGGCGCCCTTGTCGCGTCCTGTGACCAACCTGCTCCTCACCCTGCTGCGCAACGCCCGCATCGAACGCCTGCCTGACGTGGCTGAGGCCTATCGGCGAGAGTCCGACCAGCGCCAAGGGATTCAACGGGCCGAAGTGCTATCCAGCAGCCCTTTGGGCAACGATGTTCAGCAGCGCCTGGAAAAGGAAATCGCACAGTTGACAGGCAGCCAAGTCCAGTTCGACTACAAATTGGACGACTCTCTGATCGGTGGATTGAAAGTGCAGATCGGCTCAACCGTCTACGATGGCACGGTTCGGACCCAACTCGACGAAATCCGCCGCAGATTGGCCGACAGATAATGACTCTGATGAGGACAGACTGGAAAAGAATGGAGGCCACGCACCGGGCTTGTCCCGGTCGGGCCATGTTTGGGAACCAGACCGATATCAAGAACATTGCTGGTTTCCAAACACGGCTCCACGGAGACAAGCTCCGATGGTGGCCTGCATTCGTTCAGTCTCCCGACTGACAACTGACAACTGACAACCAAGGTACACCCATGGCAATCAAGGCAGATGAAATCAGCCGCATCATCAAAGAGCAGATCAAGGATTTCGATTCCGGGATGGTGGTCAGCGAGGTGGGGACGGTGATCTCGGCCGGCGACGGCATCGCCCGCGTCCACGGCTTGGACAAGGTGATGGCCCTGGAACTGCTTGAATTCCCCCACCAGGTCTACGGACTGGCCTTCAACCTGGAAGAGGATAACGTGGGCGCGGTGCTTTTCGGCGAATTCCACGAGATCAAGGAAGGCGACGAGGTCAAGCGCACCCGGCGCATCATGTCGGTGCCGGTGGGCGAATCCATGCTGGGACGGGTGGTCGATTCCCTGGGCCGCCCCGTGGACGGCAAGGGCCCCATCCAAACCGACGCCAGCGCCTTTGTCGAAACCATCGCTCCGGGCATCATCGACCGCCAGCCTGTGTGCGAGCCCCTGCAGACCGGCATCAAGGCCATCGACTCGATGATCCCCATCGGCCGGGGGCAGCGAGAGCTGATCATCGGCGACCGGCAGACGGGCAA
>JANQFM010000457.1 GCA_028277865.1 Acidobacteriota bacterium | reverse complement strand
TCCAAGGTCCAAGGCTGCAGAATGCCTTCCTCCCGGCTCCAGTCTACCTGACCCGCCTTTCAATTCAAGAATCCAAAAAAATTTGGCTCCGGTACTATTAGATTCAGGGTTCATGGCCGAGAAGGCGAATAGTCACATGGTGCGGGTCGTCGAAACGATTCGCAGTTGTTTTACCTCCTTTGCCACAGGCATGCCGGGGCCGCCTGCCCTATGGCGGCTCCGGCATCTTTTGTCTTCGGTGGCATCCAGGGGCAGGGAGTCGGGAGTCAGCAAGGCAATGCTTGGACCTTGGACTAAACTCTGCACTGACAACTGACAACCGCCCTTTGCGCACTACCTGTCAGCATGCCATAATCCTTCCTAACTTATGCCGACCCAATCTACGCAAGACTCGATCCTGCAACGACTTCCCTCCATCGACGGGATTCTGCAGCACCCGCGGGTGCAAGCCCTGATCGGAGAGTACTCCCGCCCGCTGGTGCTGGAGGAGGCTCGCTCCTTGGTGGAGGAGCTGCGCAGCCAGGCCCTGTCCGATTCTCTCGATGAGGCCGACTTGGCCCGGGCAGCAGCCCAGATCCCTGAACGCCTGCGGGAGCGGATTTCGAGCAGGCTTTCTCCTGCATTGCGCAAGGTCATCAACGCCTACGGAGTCATCTTGCACACCAATGTGGGGCGTGCGCCCATTTCGCCGGCTGCAGCTCGGGCCATGGGGGAGTTGGCTTCCTCCTACTCGAATCTGGAATTCAACTTGGATTCGGGGAAGCGGGGCCACCGCGACCTCAACTTCGAAGCTCGGGCCACCCGATTGCTGGGCTGCGAAGCGGCCACGGTGGCCAACAACAATGCTGCGGCCCTCTTTTTGATCCTCAACACCCTGGCGCGCGGGCGCAACGTGCTGGTTTCAAGGGGAGAGCTGATCGAGATCGGGGGCTCGTTCCGATTGCCATCCATCATGGAAGCCAGCGGCGCCGCCCTGCGCGAAGTGGGCACCACCAACAAGACCCGCCTTCCCGACTACGAGCAGGCCATCGACGAGGAGACGGCCCTCATCCTGCGCGTCCATCCCAGCAACTACAAGATCACGGGCTTCACCCTTAAGCCCAGGCTGGACGAAATGGCCGACCTGGCCCGCCGCTCGGACATCCCTTTGGTGGAAGACGTGGGCAGCGGCTATCTCTTCTCCACCGGGCATCCGGCACTGAGCCAAGAGCCCACCGTCCAAGAAGCCGTCCAAGCCGGGATCGACTTGATCTGCTTCAGTGGCGACAAGCTGCTGGGAGGGCCGCAGGGCGGGATCATTGTGGGCAGAAGCGATTTGCTGGGGCGCATCCGCAAGAATCCCCTCATGCGGGCCTGCAGGGTGGACAAGGTGACTTATGCGGCCCTGGAGCACGTCCTGATCGAGTACGAGCAGGGGCGCTGGCAGGAAACGCTGCCGGTCTACCGAATGCTGCGGGCCACAGCGGAGGAAATCGGCAGCAGAGCCTCCAGGATTGCCGACCAGCTGGCCAGATGCGGATTTCAGGCTGAAGTGGTTGATGGAGAGTCCCTGATCGGCGGCGGATCGGCCCCGGAGGAACGTCTGCCCACCCGCCTGCTCTCCGTCCAGCCCTCGGACCTCAGCGCCGCCCAGGCCGAGCGCCGCTTGCGCCGACACGACCCGCCCCTGCTGGTACGCATCGAAAAAGACCGCCTGCTGCTGGATTTGCGGACCGTTTTTCCCGATGACGATGAACTGATCGTCCAGGCCTTTCAGTCGCTGCTGGAAGAGTGAATGGCAATCGGTATCGATAGAGGGCAGCGGCTCTCCGTTCTCTCCGTTCAATTGACATCACTTTGATGGAAATGGCAGAATGCCCCCATGACAAAGACGCAGATCCAATTGCCGGACCCCCTTTACCATGAGGTCAAGCGAGTGGCAAATGAATTGGATTGGCCTTTGGCTGAGGTACTTCGCCGCGGAGCGGAGTACATGGTGCGCTGCCACCCCCCCAGAGCTGCTGCCCCCCAGGAGTGGAAGCCCCCACAACCGGAGCATTTGGGAGCCTTTAAAGCTCCATTCTCCGAGTGGCGCGAGTTGGCCAATGAGCCAAACTTTGAGCCGCAAGAGGGCGGGTGAAATGCGATCTTGCGACACCAACATCCTGCTCTATGCCTATAATGCTGACTGCCCAGAATGGGCGGCAGCGAATTCCTATCTTGAAAGCGTTTCAAAAGATGCTGATTTTGCCATCTGCGAATTGGTGCTGGTGGAATTCTATGTACTGCTGCGCAATCCAAGGGTGTTGAGCCGCCCGCTTTCGGCTGAAGCAGCCGTCGAGCGCTGCCAGACTTACCGGACCAATCCAATTTGGAAACTCATTGACTACAACAGTGCAGTCATCGAGGAAGTCTGGAAATCGGCAGCCCGGCCAGAGGCTGGATACCGCCAAATCTTCGATGCCCGTCTGGCTCAGACTCTTCTTCACCACGGTGTGAGGGAATTCGCAACCCGCAATGAGTCGCATTTTCATTCCTTCGGATTCGAGAAGCTCTGGAATCCTATCGATAGACCCTAATGCCCCGTCAAACTTGGGGCCAAGAGCCGACGTATTCTGCCTGAGGCAATCACTGTACTGATATTCTTCAAGCCGGGCTTGCTGGCCTACCATTAGGTCTCCTCAACTCATCAGAAAAAGCTCTGTGCTCTCTGTGGCTCTGTGGCTTCCCGTCTCACCATGTCACTCGATTTGCGCCGGCACAATGATGGGCGGGACGCCTTTTTCACGCAGCAGGGCGTTGAAGGCATCGATTTCCTCCCAAAGCTGATCCAACTCGGAATTTCGTTGCGACCATTGCAACTGCAGTTCCCCGGCCAGTTTGCGGGCGCCTTGGGTCAGGGGAGGATCACCGTCGTCGATGCGGCCCATCAAGTCGAGCAGTTGGGCGTTGAGGCGGTTGGGGAAGTTGATCACGTCTTGAAACGTCTCCTGCTTGGGTTGCACCAGCAATCCTTCCAAATCGGCAATCTTGTCGAGCAGCTCCTGGCCTTCCTCTTTGAAAAGCGCTTCATCCCGGCGACCGGACACCAATTCCACAAGCCCTTTTACCTGGCCTCGGACTTGACGCAGGCGAGCCACTGAGCGATGCAGTCGGTCGGCGCTCTCCCAAAGATCCGACAGGAATTGCTGCTGTTCGGAGAACGCCTGGTCCGAATGGCTGGTGCGCGGATCCTGCAGGACTTGCAGCGGGCGTGTCTGGCTGTCCCGGCCCAGGGTGAGGCGGACCTGGTAATCACCCGGCGCCAGGCGGTAGCCCTGCAGGCTGCCGAAGACGAACAGCCTTTCAACCCGCGTCACGTCCTCGCGGCGCAGGTTCCAGACAAAGCGGTTGAGTCCCTTTTTGACCGGCAGCAACCGGGGCTCCTGGTCGGTTGCGGGAGGGCCGGCATCTTGCGGGGTCGCCTCCTCGTCTTCCTTGCTGCTGTAGCGGCGCAGCAGCCGGCCCTGCTGGTCGAGGATTTCCAGTTCCAGCTCGGCCTCTTCGTCGAGTTCCTCGCCCAAAAGGTAGTAGAGGATGGCGCCGTTGGGAGGATTCTTTCCTTCGAAAGGATTGCTGCCGTTGCCGCCGCCCGTCCGGTAGGCGGGCCGGGGCTGGAACAGGTGCATGCCGGCTTGAGCGACCTCCTGGTTCATTTGGCGCAGCGGACTGAGGTCGTCGAGGATCCAGAAGGCGCGCCCCTGGGT
>JANQFM010000437.1 GCA_028277865.1 Acidobacteriota bacterium | reverse complement strand
CGTTTGGTCAGCTTGTGCAGTCCTGTATCACTGGAGGGATAGCTTCCCCTACCGTCCAGGTTGTAGAGCCCGGTGTTGTGAAAGACTGCCGGCGGTTGCGGTTGCTTCCTTTCCTGCACAGGACCGGAGAAGTTGAATCCGGCGTGACACCGGGAGCAGGCCAGATCGTCCGAGAAAAAGAGCTGCATTCCCCGGCGCGCCGAATCGGGCAAGGCGGCGCTCTCAGCGCTGTAGACATAGCGGTCGTAAGGGGAATCCATCGAAAGCAGCGTCCGCTGGAAGGTAGCCAGGGCCTGCCGAACGGCTCGCAGCGATATCTCCCCGGCCTGACGGGGAAATGCCTCGCCGAACAGCTCGACATATCGGGGATCGGAAGAAAGCCGTTCGAGAGACTCGTCCAAGCGCCCTGCCAGCCCCAGTTCCACCGGACTCTGGTTGAACATGGGGATACCGGCCTGATCCTCCAGCCTGCGCAATCTGGCGTCGGCCCAGGTCAGGGTGGAGTTGTAGCCCACGTTGGCCAGCGACATGGCGCTGCGCGGATGCAACTGGCCCGTCGAACCGACTGCCCGGGCAAGCCCGTCGCTGAAAGCCAGTTCAGGCCGGTGGCAGCTGGCGCAGGAATAGCTCCCGTTGCCCGACAAGCGGGTGTCGTAAAAAAGCCTCCGCCCCAGTTCGACCTTTTCCAGCGTGACGGGATTGTCTGCCGGAACCGGCGGAGGGGGGAAGCCCTGAGGAAGCCTCCAGGGGTAGGAGTCGCGGTGCGGATTGAGGTCCTCGACACCAACAGCGCCCGCCGGACGCCTCTGGCAAGCCGCAAGCAGGCTCAGAGTCAGGAGGCAAAGAATGAGCCGGAGCCGGAAAGACATCCGGATCCGG
This sequence comes from Acidobacteriota bacterium, assembly GCA_028277865.1. Taxonomy (GTDB): domain Bacteria; phylum Acidobacteriota; class UBA6911; order RPQK01; family DATIPO01; genus JANQFM01. The sequence goes on along the minus strand of JANQFM010000437.1, from coordinate 12,714 downwards.
CATGATCTGCTACCAACTGCCCCAGCTTGATGCGGGTTTGGCGGTTGTCTGAGCGATGCCGTCACGTTCGGCCACCCATTGAGCGAACTCGTCCAGCGTTGCGGCGTCGACACGTTCGTCTTCCCGGCGCTGCTCGATCCAGTCCTTCATGGCTGCCAGCAGCTTGCCGGCCTGCTCCTTGTCCTGTCTAACCAGCAGCAGATAGGCCGACTTGGCGTCCTCCAGCCGGTCGAGGCCCAGGTAGGCTTCAGCGCGGTACTCAATGGCCTCGACATAGTTGGGGTTGATCGCCAGAGCCTGGTCATAGGCTTGCAGAGATTCCTCGAAATTGCCGGTGCGCCGCAGGGCGTAGCCCAGGCTGCTGTAGGCCTGATAAAAACCGTCCACCAGCTTGATTGCGCTGCGATACTCCTTGATGGCCTTGGTGAATTGCTTTTGTGCCTTGTCCAATTCTTTGCGGCGCTTTGCTTCGGCCGAGGCCTGGCGGGCTTTTTCTTCATGTTTGAAGGCTTTGTCGCGGTTCTTCAATCCACGATTGTAATGATTGACCGCCTTCTGCTGAGGAGTCAATTCGGGAGCGCGGTCGACTCGGGGAGGACCGCTGGCGGGGCGGCTGCTGCTGGCCAAAAGGGTTGGAACGGCCACTGCCGCAAAAGCGAGGGCGATGATCGCCAATCCGGTTTTTTTCATAGGTGCTTTCCTCTCGACTGCCATTTCGTCCTGCCCTTGGTCGGACGGACACTGGCAACATCAGATGCCAAGTTGTATCAGATAGTTCGCCATTCGATAAGATTTTGAGGGTTTTGTCAACTGAAGCAGCCCGCCAATGCCCGCCGAAGCGCAAAATGCGATTGGGGAATACGAGCCGCTGCAAGGAGGGGAGCCCAGGCTTCATGCCACGTGCTTCCGTCAAGTCAGCAGTATTAGGACGGGTTTGGGGCATGCCCGTAGTGGCCAGGCAGGCTAACCGAATCCGTGTACGAAAGCGAACTTCAAGGCATCGCCACCTGGGTCAGTTCGGAGATTCTCTGCCAGGGGACTGCTTCGGCAATCGTCCGGCTCTGGCGCTGGTCGCCTCCGTACACCAGGTAAGCACGTCCCGCAGACTCCCCTGCCAATGCCAGCCAATCTTCCAGGGGCTTAAAAAAGTCAGAGGTCAGAGTCTGTCCGGACTTGAATTCCATTGGGATGAGGGTCTCGCCCTTTTCGATCAGCACGTCTATTTCCTGCCCGCTTCGACTCCTCCAGTAATAAAGGTTGGATGTCAGCCCGCCGTGCAGGCGCCGCTTGAGCAATTCGCTGACTGCCCAAGTCTCGAAGAGCGCTCCGCGCTGAGCATGAATGGCTAGCTGACCGGGGGTTTCGATCCCCATCAGCCAGGCTGCCAGCCCGGTGTCATAGAAATAAAGCTTGGGGGACTTGGTGAGGCGCTTACGGAAATTGCGGTGATGGGGCTGCAGCAAATGGACGATGTAGCTGGCCTCCAGGACGGAGAGCCAGGCTTTGGCGGTGTTGGAGGTGACTCCGCAGTCGTTGCCCAGCGAAGTCAGGTTGAGCTGTTGCCCGGTACGGGCAGCGCACATGCGGATGAAGCGCTGAAAAGTGCTCAGGTCGCGCACCTGGACCATCTGGCGCACGTCACGCTCCAAGTAAGTGCGCACGTAGTTGGCGTACCAGACAGCAGGGTCGAGTTTGCGGTCATAAATGGGCGGATAAAGGCCTTGCCAAAGCAATTCCTCCAATTTGCCCGATGCCCCTTCGACCGCCTGCAACTCTGCCAGGGAAAAAGGAAGCAAGGGCAGCAAGGATACCCGCCCGGCCAGGCTCTGGGAGATGCCTGAGAGGAGTCCGAACTGCTGCGAACCAGTCAGGATCCAACGGCCCATCCGCTTTTCAGCGTCCATACGAGTCTGCAGGTAGGAAAAAAGGGCCGGACAGCGTTGCGCCTCATCCAACACAGCTCCGTCAGGGAATTGCTCCAGGAAGCGCCTGGGATCGCTTTCGGCAAAACCCTGCTGGTCCAGATCTTCCAGAGAGACATAGGGACGGTCCTTAAACATGGCCTGCACCAGTGTGGTCTTGCCCGACTGACGGGGTCCGGTGACAGCAATAGCAGGGTATCCGTCCAGAAACCGCTCGATGTTCCGGCGCGCATGGCGAGGAATCAGCATAGGCGGGTATTTTGACAGATCTGAAATTGAATTTCAAATTTGTCACAGAAGAAAGGGAGACCTGCTGGCGGCCTGGATCGTTACCCTTTTGAGGACAGGCAGAATGCCTCCCAGAACCTGTTCGATGAAGTTCAGATTTCCGGCGGGCAAGTACAGCGTGTCAAAATGAGCCCTACTATGGATAGCGTCCGATACGTCCTGGCAGTGCTGATGTTGATCAGCGTTCCTCCCGCGCTGCTCTTCTGGCTGATCGTGCATCCTTTTATCCACATTTGGAGACGGCTGGGGCCAACCCGGACCTACACCGTGCTGGCCGTCCTTTACGTCGTGTGCATGGTGGGGCTTTACCAGCTTCGCCGGCCCCTTCTGGCGGTGGAGTTCGGCACCGACTACCGGCTGATCGGACTGGGCGCCTTGATTTTGGCCGCCTCCTTGGTTCTGGCCTGGCAACGCAAAAAACAGCTGACCGCCCGCATTCTGGTGGGAGTGCCCGAACTGTCGCCGCAGGGCCATCCGCAAAAGCTGCTCACCGAGGGCATCTACGCCCACATCCGCCATCCGCGCTACCTGGAGGGCATGGTGGGGATGCTGGCCTACGCCCTGATCATCAACTATCTGGCCGTTTACGTCCTCTACATCGTCAGCCTGTGCGCCATCTTCCTCATTGTGAACCTGGAGGAAAAGGAATTGCGGGAGAGGTTTGGCGGGCAGTACGAGGACTATTGCCGACGAGTTCCCCGCTTCCTCCCACGCTGGAGCAAGAATCAAAAAAAGCAGGATCTCGAAGTAGCGTGAATGTCGTCCGACAGCCTGATTGCAGGGCAGGCTTCGCAAGTCTGGCCACGAATCAGGGATGATCCCTTCTTGTCCCTGAAGAGGCTGCCGCAAAAGCAGGTTTTTTCGGTAAGCACTCGTCTGCCGGTTTGATGGAAAAGCCTAAATCCCTCACCTGACGTAGAATACAGAGTAATTGCAGGAATTATTGAATTCTTGGCCAGTTTCCATTAAAATATGGCCATTACAAATTTCTTCAAGGAGTTATGAAATGGATATGGCATCGAACCTGAGTCGTATCGCAAAGGCGACCTTCGCCTTTGCGTTGGTCGTGGTTGTAGCACTGGCCGCTCTTGGAACCGGAGGCGTGCTGGCCTTCGAGTCATGCACGGAAGGCCAGCTGAAATTCGAACCCACCGGCGGGTGCTGCGGCGCCTTGCCCAAGAACGAGTTCGAGCGCTTTCAGTGCATTGGCGGCCAGTGGGTCTTTACCGGGATCCGCTGTTTCGGGCTCTGCCTCTAACCCAGGTCTAGCGAGGCAGCGCCTCAGACCGACCGCAGAAGGATTGCGGGTTCCAGGTTCCGGGTTCCGGGTTCCGGGTTTTCCGGATCCGGACTCTGGAATCCGGAACCGGGGACCTGGAGCCCGGAACCCGGAACCCCTGACCGCCGCCGGACCCCTCGCAGCCAAATCTGGCTCAATCGTGAAGAACCCTGAAACCCTAGCGGCCTAGCCCGGAGCAGACCTCACGCAAAATCGCAAGAGATCCGCTCCGGGATGAGGTGTTTCAGGCCCGGCTGCCCGGGGGTGCTCATGCCCTCAGCATTTCCGCCAGCGGCAAGACATGATCCCGGTAGCGGATCACATCTTGGTAGTGCCCTTGGGAGACCAGCTTTTCGCCATGCCTTTCGTAGTTTGGGGGCTCCGATTCGGCATCTTGGAAGCCGCTTTCCGGGCTGACGGGAACAAGGCTCTCCTTGCGAAGCCCGTCCAGTCCGCGTTGGGCGATCAACTCGTCCACTTCCTTTTGCAGCTCGGGATCCGGAAAGGACCGGGCGGAACGGATCTTCCAGTCCAAGCCTTCGTCGTCCAGCCGGAATCGAATTCTCTCTCCCAGCGGGGCTGGTTCCCGGCTGCCATGGTAGCCGAACATGGGGTAGGCAAAACGCAGAATGGGATCACTGCCGGAGAGTTCTGCCCGGCCTGCGGCGGCACTGGCAATCAGGCTGCAAAGGTCGTGAGAGAGGAACTGGCGCTCATAGGGGTCGGCCACAATTCGACGGATTCCGCCAGCCAGCAAGGCCTGGGCGATCTCTTGGGCCAATCCGCTGAAGAGGCTGGTATTGCCGTCCAGAACAGCCTGGTAGATCGAACGGTCGCTGCAAGGCCCGAAAACAGGACCCGCCCGCCCGCCGACCGATTCCACAATCCGGCGAGAGGTCTCGACCCGGGGAGCAGAGCTTCGGCCTGAGCCGTCCGTCAAGATGAAAACCAGCGGACTGCTGCTGCGCAACCAGGCGGAAACAAAGAGTTCATGTCCGGGATGGGCGATGATCAAGGCCGAGGGGTCATCCCACGGGGATCGACTCATGATATGCGCGCCTCCTTTTGATCAAATGATCTCTGCTCCTTGAGGCCGGTCAGCATGCACAGCATACTGTAAGCGGGCAGCAGCCTCGGAGAAAAGCCATACTACAATCAGCTTTTTCATGACGCAATGAAATACAAGATTCTCATGACCAACAAGACCCTGGACTTCCGTTCCGGCAGCGAGCTTTACGTGCGTGATGTGGCGCTTTCACTGCAAGAAAGAGGCCACCACCCGGTTGCTTACAGCACGCGGCCGGGCCAGGTGGCCGAAGATTTGAAGCAAGCCGGCCTCACGGTTTGCGACGATTTGCAGGCGGTCCCCTTCGTCCCCGACATCATCCATGGGCAACACCACATGGAGACGCTCTGCGCCCTGATGCACTTCACAGGGACGCCGGCAGTCTTTTTTTGCCACGGCACCGTTCCCTGGGAGGAAACACCGCCCCGCTTTCCCCGCATCTACCGCTACGTCGCCGTGGACCACAACTGCGCCCGGCGTGTGTTCGACTCAGCGGGCGTCGGCCCGGACAGGGTCACAGTGGTTTTGAACTTCGTCGACCTCAACCGCTTCCGCCCACGCGGGCCGCTCCCCGAACGTCCCCGCAGTGCGGCCGTCTTCAGCAATACGCTGGCAGGGGACCGCATCCCCATCATTCGGGAAGCCTGCCGCCGCCGAGGAGTGAAGCTGGAGTTGCTGGGGATGGCCTCGGGAAAAACTTGTCGGCATCCCGAGAAGAAGCTCATTCAATATGACCTGATTCTTGCCAAGGGGAGGGCCGCACTGGAGTCCTTGGCCGTGGGCGCCTCGGTACTACTATGCGACTACTCGGACCTGGGCCCCATGGTCAGCAGCAACAACCTCGATCGCCTCAGGCGCTTCAACCTGGGCCTTTCCTGCCTGGACCGCCCGCTGACTGTCGAGAGCCTGATTGCAGAGATCGACCGATACGACGCCGAGGACGCCGCACAGGTCTCCGCCCGGATCCGCTCCGAGGCCGGCTGCGAAGCTGCGGTGGACCGTATCTTGCAGGTTTATCGATCGGCCCTGAAAGACCACGGCAAAGCCGTCTGCGACCCGGTTGCCGAACTCCAAGAATCCAGCCGATACCTGAAATGGCTTGGCTCGGCCCTGCGTGAACGGGAAGGGCAATCCAAGCGCCTGCTCGAAGAACTCGACCGGTTCAACCAAACCTTGACCATCCGCCTGCGCAACCGCCTTCTGAACTTTCCGCTGCTGGGAAAGGGAATCCGCCGCCTGCGCCGGGGCGGGTGAGAGAAAGGGGATCTCATCGGGTTCCAGGTTACGGGTTCCAGGTTCCGGGTTTTCGGGATTCGGACTCTGGAATCCGGAACCTGGGACCTGGAGCCCGGAACCCGGGACCCCTGACCGCCGCCGGACCCCTCGCAGCCAAATTTGACTCAATCGTGAAGAACCCTGAGACCCTATCGGCCTAGCATCTCGGGCATGAGGAAACCCGCTATTTTTCATGATAGGATGGCCCGTCCGACACCTTGGGAGGAGACCCGATGGCAGCAGAACTCACACGCGATGCAGTATTTGAGTCCATTAATTCGATCTTCACCTCCATGCTGGGGCTGGAACTCCAAACCTCCGACGGTGCCCCGCAATCAGCGCCCGGAGCAATCAAGATTACAGCCAGTGTGGGAATGGCCGGAGACTGGAACGGAACGGCCCTTTTGGAATGCTCCAGTGAAATGGCCTGCACCATGGCCGGCGCCATGCTCATGTCCGAGTTCGATCAGGTGGACGATGATGTCAAGGATGTCATGGGCGAGATTACCAACATGTTCGCCGGAAACGTGGCCAGGCTGCTTCCCGGCTCGTCGGCTCTTTCACCGCCCTGCGTAGTGCTCGGTTCCGAATACTCGATGGAGATATTGAAGAGCCGGAAAGCGGTCAAGCTGCCCGTGACCTGCAACGGCAAGGATTTGCTCGTCTCGGTCGTGGCGGGGGCCAAGGGATAGCGGTAGGGATGGGAGAAGAGAGTCCACGGTTCGCAGTTCGGGGTTGGCAGCCTGAAACCCGACAACCTGGTACCCGACTCCCCCACCCGGATGCGACGATATTCGATAACAAGAGCACTGCGCCCGCCTTCGCGAAGCTGCAAATTGGGGGAGTCATGAAGCATCGATGTTTGATCTGGACGATTCTCTTTTCTATTTCCGCGCTGACAACGTCAGCCGCTGCTCCGGACGGCCCGTTTACCTTGGAGCAGATTCTCGGCAGCCCATTTCCCTCGGGAATGAGCGCCGCTCCCAAAGGGGGGAAGGTGGCCTGGGTGATCAATCATCAGGGTGCCCGCAACATCTGGGTGGCCGGGCCTCCCGATTACAAGGGAAAGCAGATCACCCAGTGGAGCGAGGACGATGGCCAGACCATTTCGCAGCTTGCCTGGACCCCCGACGGCAACCGGATTGTCTTCGTACGCGGCGACGGCGCCAACCGGCGCGGAGAGCTTCCCAACCCCCTGCACCTTCCCGGCGGCACGGAGCAGGCCATCTGGATGGTTGATGCCGAGGGTGCCGCCGAGCCACACAAGCTGACCGAAGGCAGCGGCCCCGCCGTTTCCCCACGGGGCGACGGACTGGCTTTCACACGACGCGGTCAAGTCTGGTGGATCGACTTTGAAGCCCCTCAAGGCGAGGATCTCAAGCCGCGCCAGCTCATCCAGGCCCGAGGGGGATCCGCCCAGCTCAGATGGTCGCCGAACGGCGCCAGGCTGGCCTTGACCAGCCGACGGGGCGGGCACAGCTACATCGGGGTTTATGACCTCGAAGCCGAGTCACTGCGCTTTCTTGACCCAAGCCTCAACCAGGACAACAACCCTGTTTGGTCTCCCGACGGGCGCCACATCGCCTTCATGCGCCAGCCGCCCTCGCCCCGAGTGCTCATCTTTACGCCCCAACGTCAAGACCTTCCCTGGGAGATTCGGGTAGCCGATGCGGCCTCCGGGCAATCGCGATCGGTTTGGAAGGCCGATCCGGGACCGGGCAGCGCATTCCGCAACATCGTGGCCGGCAACCAGATCTTTTGGAGCGCCGACGGGCATCTCGTCTTTCCCTGGGAGAAAGAGGGCTGGACCCACCTTTACTCGGTTCCGGCCGACGGAGGTAGCGCCCGCCTGCTGACTCCGGGAAACTTCGAAGTGGAAATGGTCCGCATGTCCGCCGACGGGCGCTCGGTGGTCTATTCCTCCAACCAAGGCGACATCGATCGGCGCCATATCTGGCAAGTAGCCGCTTCAGGCGGCACGCCTCAGGCTTTGACCAGCGGGCAAAGCAACGAATGGTCACCCACTCCCCTGAACGGGGGCGCTGTGGCCCTGATCCGTTCCAGCGGTGCAAGCCCCGCCCAGCCCTACATCCTGCCGGAGGGCGGTCAGCCCCGCCCACTGGCGCCGGGGAGCCTGCCCGGCAGCTTTCCCGAGCAGCACCTGGTTGAACCCCGGCAAGTCGTTTTTTCCTCGGCGGACGGGATGAAAATCCACGGCCAGCTCTTTCTTCCTCCCAACATCCCGGCGGGTGAAAAGCGCCCCGCCATGCTCTACTTCCACGGCGGGTCGCGTCGCCAGATGCTGCTGGGATGGCACTACAGCAGCTACTACCACAACTGCTACGCCCTCAACCAATACTTGGCCAGCCGGGGCTACGTGGTGATGTCGGTCAACTACCGCAGCGGAATCGGCTATGGGATGGAGTTTCGCGAAGCCCTCAACTACGGTGCCGCCGGGGCCAGCGAATTCAACGACGTCATGGGCGCCGGACTCTACCTGCGCAGCCGCCCGGATGTGGATCCCGAGCGTATCGGACTCTGGGGCGGCTCTTACGGCGGCTACCTGACGGCCTTGGGCCTGGCGCGCGCTTCCGACCTGTTCGCCGCCGGCGTGGACGTTCACGGCGTCCACGATTGGAATGTGGTGATCAACAATTTCGTGCCCTCCTACAATCCTTTGGAACTGCAGGAAGCCGCCCGACTGGCCTTCGAGTCCTCGCCCATGGCCGATATCGACACCTGGAATTCACCCGTGCTGCTCATTCACGGCGACGACGACCGCAACGTCCCTTTCAGCGAAAGCGTCGACCTGGCCCGTGCCCTGCTGGAGAGGAAGGTCGAGTTCGAGCAGCTGGTTTTCCCCGACGAAGTCCACGGCTTCCTGCTGCACCGCTCCTGGCTGAGGGCATTCCGGGCTGCTTCAGAGTTTTTGGAGAAGCATCTGGGCAGATGAGGGTTTCGCGCAAAGACGCAATGAACGCCAAGAATGGGCCTCTGCTTAGCGAACTTGGCGTCTTGGCGCGAAACTCACAGGGATTTGCGCAGCTCGCGGGCCATTTTATTGGCGCGGTGCAGCTGGATGAGCAGGTTCTCGCCCTTTAGCTGGTGGATGGAAACCGTGAAGCTGGGCTTCAGGAAATAGTTGCCGATCTGATCGGCTGCCCGCGAATACTGGCTGGCAATGTACTCGATTTCCTTCGAAAACCCGGCATTTGCGGGACTCGAATCAACCGTCCTTTGAAGGCCGGCCTTGCTCTTCAGTTCCAAGAGCAGGATGGCCAAGGTCTTATGCAGCCTTCCCAAATCGTCGGCAAGTGAACCTAGCTGCCTCTTGAGGACATTCCGCTTCCGGCCTTCCTCGGAAGGGGACGTCTTCATCCCGCTGGCAGTCTGCCGCACGTCTTCCAGCCCTTCCTCAATGGAGTTCATGCGCTTTTCCAGCTCTTCAACGAAATGGTCGATCCGTTTGTCGATGAAGCGGTCCATGAAGGCGTCCGGCGGCAACTCGCGCCGCCGTTGGGAGGTGGCATTGGGGCCGAACCGCTTCATCTCCAGGTATTGCTCCTGGAAGTATTTGCGAAGAATCGCATTCTGACGTGCCGGATGCCGGAATTCCTCTTCCTCGGAGGGCTTTTCCTGTGCAGTCGGAGGCGCACTGATTCCGAACAGCAACAGGATCCAAATTGCAGCTGCAAATGCCTGTTTCAAAGGCGAGTATCGCTGAGCCATAGTCGCCTGTTCAGCATAGCATAGAGAAAAATCAAGCCCGGTCACGCAAATCGAATCGAGACGCTTCTCTGGGCCGCCGCCGGGGCGGGCCCGACGGTGGCGCTTGCCAGGATTCAATACACGCATTCGCTGATAAACCTCGTTCTTTCTTCTTTTTGCGTTCCTTGCGCCTTTGCGTGAAATCTCTTCTGGACCCTGAGTCCGCTGAATCGACGTGCCCGTGGTGCCCGTGCCGGAGCGCTTGCGAGGCGCGGACGAGAAGTGCTATCCTCGTCTTCCTCTTTCGCGCCGGAGTGGCGGAATTGGCAGACGCGCTGCGTTCAGGGCGCAGTGGGGTTTATCCCCGTGGGGGTTCGACTCCCCCCTCCGGCACCATCTCCAACCGTTTGTCGGCAGCTTTGATTCCCGGAGCCCAATCGCCTTTGTCGATTCCTCAATAGTGCCTCCCGCCCAAGTGCCGGGCGCGATGCTCCCAGCCTGTCGTGCAACCGATTTTCACTCGGATCGGCTGTCGGGGCTTGATCTCGGCAGGAGAATGGCTCAAAGTGAAGCGCCATGGCGAACGTCCCAGCCTATGCCTGAGGATTTCCTGCCATTTTTCCGGGAGGACACGACAGTGAGCATGATCAGCAGCCCGGCGGCCGGAGACTCGCAAGCCTGCCGGGATTCGCATCGGGATTTCCTTTTTCCTTGCCTGCTGCCGCTTTATTCCGAGCCGTTGGTGCTTTCCAGCGCCCAGGGCGTCTGGGTCAAGGATCTGGACGGCAAGGAATACCTCGATTTTTTCGCCGGCATCCTCACCACCTCGCTGGGGCACCGCCATCCGGCAGTGCTGGAGGCGACCCGTCGGCAGATGGAGCAGTTGGGGCACATCTCCTCGCTCTACATCCATCCCAACCAAGTCGAGGTGGCCCGAAAGCTGGCGGAAATCTCCCCCGGCGGCCTCAAGAGCTGCTATTTCACCAACAGCGGCACCGAAGCGGTGGAGACGGCCATCATGCTGGCCCAGATGTACACGGGGCGCCAGGAGATCATCGTGCTGCGGCTCAGCTTCTCGGGACGCTCCACGGTGGCCTGCAATATGACGGGCAACGTGTACTGGAGGCCGCTGCCCAGCTCGGCGGCCAACATCAAGCACGCCATGTCCCCATTTCCCTACCGCTCACCCTTCAGCGGTTCGGAAGAGGAATTGGCGGAACGCTTTGCGAACGACATCGAAGAAGTCATCCAGACCACCACCAACGGCAAGCCGGCCGCCTTTTTCGCCGAGACCATCCAGGGAGTGGGCGGGTACATCGTGCCTCCACGGGGCTACTTTCAGCGGGCCGCCCGCATCATCCGCAACTATGGCGGGCTGTTCATCTCCGACGAAGTCCAGACCGGCTTCGGACGGACAGGCGAAAAGTGGTTCGGCATCGAGCATTGGGACGTCGAGCCGGACATCATGGTCATGGCCAAGGGGATCGCCAACGGCGCCCCGGTGGGCGCCACCATCACCCGGCCTGAAATCGCCCAGGCCTGGACGGCCAAGACCATCTCGACCTACGGCGGCAATCCCGTTTCCATGGCGGCCGCCCGGGCCACTTTGGAGGTCATGCAGCAAGAAAACACACCTCGGCGATCGACCGAAAGGGGCAAGCAGCTCCGCCAAGGCCTGAATGCACTGGCCGATCGCTTCGAGTGCATTGGCGAGGTGAGGGGAATGGGGCTGATGCAGGCCATCGAATTGGTCGAGGACCGCCAAAGAAAGCAGCCCTCTTCTGCCAAGGCCATGGAACTGATCGAAGCCTGCAAAAAAGAAGGACTACTGCTTGGCCTGGGAGGGCTCAACGGCAACGTGATCCGCATCGGGCCTTCCATGCTGATCAGCCCGGACGAGGTCAGCCAAGGCCTGGAGCGGTTGGAGAGGGCATTTGCGCAATGCTTCTAATTTCAGAACTCCTCACCCAGGGGATACTGTTTGACCCCAAAAACGGCAATTTCCCGATCCCTGAAAGGGAGAGATCCGCCAGCCCAGGGTGCAGCCTCGGACGAGCCCGGCGAGGCCGATGCGAAACCCTGGGTTATGGCCAAACGCCCGAGGAAACCCTGAAAGGGAGAGATAAAGACTGCAACTCGAGGCACTTCGAAGTCGGCGCCGGCGCGGGTTTATTCCACCCTTTCAGGGTTTTTGAAAAACGGAGAGCTGTCGATGACCCAGGGTGGCGCCAGGGACTCGTCGGGCTCGTCCATGGCTTGCCCTGGGCTGGCGAATCCGTCCCTTTCAGTCACGGGTCAGGGCAAACGCCCTGGCCCTTCATTCTCAACGAGTTGCGGCGGAAGCCCTTTGTTTTCGCGGACTTGGTCTGATTCCGGGACTTACAGGAGTTCTACCGTCAGATGTTGAAACTGGTCTTGCTCGACGGCTGAAGTGGCGCAAAAACTGACACACTCGATTCCTGGTCAGATCCTTCAAGGCATCAGTTGTCGTTGGAGTCGTTTGATTGCGGCTTTGTATCGTGATGCGAGGGTGGAGGCGGGGATGCCAATTCTTCTGGCTTCTGCGGCTATGCTCTCGCTTACCGAGTAGGCTTTCAGGAGTTCTTGGTCGTCTTGGCTCAAGTGTATCGCTGCTTCTTGGACTTGACGGAATAGTAGGCGGCGTTCGGCTGTCGCTTGTTCGGTGAGTCCTTTGATCCTGAGCTGTACCAGATATTCGGCGGTGGCGGCTTTCATGGCGTGCTGGTTTTGCTTGTAGTCGGTGGCTGTGGTTATTGCGGCTCGTCTGAGGTATTTGAAGGAGAGTTGGTCGTAGAATTCTTTGGGCTTGGCTTTGTACACGCGCAGGAAGGTTTCTTGCAGGAGGTCGGGGGCCTCTTCTCTGCTCGTGAGCCGGGCTAGGAGTGCGAGCAGGCGTTGTTGGTTTCTTTGCCAGGCTCGCAGGATTTCTTCTTCCAGCCCGTTCTCATCGCGTTTGATCGTGCAAACCGTCCAAGAGCAGAGAGCTGCTCCATTCTTTTCTCCTGGGCGGTGTTTCTTGAAAAAGGTTGTAGTGCAGGATGCAAGGCTTGATGGGGGCTGGCGCAGGCCAGCCCCTTGGTGGCGGGATTTAGGCGGGATGCAGCCGTATGTCCACACTCGCGACGAAGCGGGCGTAGCGGATCTGGATGGACTTG
>JANQFM010000401.1 GCA_028277865.1 Acidobacteriota bacterium | reverse complement strand
ACTTCGGCCATGAAGAATCGAGTCAGCCGCAAGGCAGAGTCCTTTACCGAGTCGGTGATTCGGGAAATGACACGCCTGTCCGATCAGCATGGCGCCGTCAACCTGTCTCAGGGATTCCCCAATTTCCCCGCTCCCGCCATTTTGAAGCAGGCCGCCAGTCAGGCCATTTTCGATGACATCAACCAGTACGCCGTAACCTGGGGCGCTCCCGGATTCCGCCGGGCCATCGCCCGCAAGTACCGGCAGTTCTACGATTGGCCCATCGATCCCGACCGTGAGGTGACCGTCGCCTGCGGCGCCACCGAGTGCATGATCGCAGCCGTCCTGGCGGTGGTCGATCCCGGCCAGAAGGTGCTGATTCCGGAGCCCTTTTACGAAAACTACGGGCCGGATACGATCCTGGCCGACTCCTCTCCGGTCTACGTCCGCCTGAACCCCGAACGGGGCTGGGCCATGGACTTGGATCGCATGGAGTCGGTTCTGCAGCGTGAGTCCGAGCAGGGCGGCATCCGGGCCTTGATCCTCAACAGCCCTCACAATCCCACCGGCAAGGTCTTCAGCCACGGCGAACTGAGCCGCATCGCCGAACTGGCCTGCCAGTACGATTTTTACGTCATCACCGACGAGATCTACGAGCATATCCTCTTCGACGGCCAACAGCATCACCCCATCGCCCTCTTTCCCGGAATGCGCCGACGCACCATCACCATCAACGGCATGTCCAAGACCTACTCCGTCACCGGATGGAGGGTGGGATACATCGTGGCCCCTGAGGATGTCAGCGACGCCATCCGTAAGGTCCATGACTTTTTGACGGTGGGCGCCGCCGCACCCCTCCAGCAAGCCGGCATCACGGCAATGCAGATGCCCCGCGAGTACTACCGGCGCCTCGCCGACGATTACCAGCGACGCCGCGACTACCTGATTCCAGTGCTCAGGGACTGCGGCTTTCGGGTGCCGGTCGAGCCTCAGGGCGCCTATTACGTGATGGCCGGCATCGGCGATCTGACCGATGAAGACGACGTGACCTTCGCCGGCCGGCTCATCCGCGACTACGGAGTCGCCGCTGTCCCGGGCAGCAGCTTCTTCCGCAATCCCGCCGACGGCAGCCGCCACGTCCGCTTCGCCTTCTGCAAAACGCTGGATATGCTCGAGCAAGCTGCGGAAAGGCTGTCGAAGCTGAGGGGATGAGAAAGCTGTCAGTTGCCAGTTCAGAAGCGGAGGCCCCCTACCATGGGATTCCACTTCTTTCTCCGACTGACAACTGACAACTGACAACTGTTCCTCTTTGCGTCTTGGCGCGAAACTTCCCTACAATGCCGCCAATGGAAAACCGCGACCTGGCACAGATTTTCAAAGAGATTGCCGACCTGCTCGAAATCCTAGACGGCAACCCTTTCCGCATCCGCTCTTTTCAGCGCGCCGCCCAGTTGATTGACAACGCCAGCTTCAACATCGCCCAGGCCGTTTCCGAAGATGTCCAGAAGGTCAAAGCCATTCAGGGAATCGGCGGCGGGACCATCAGCAAGATCGAGGAGATCCTGCAAGGCGGAGACTGCGACGAGCATCGCAAACTGCTGGAGAAAGTCCCCGGATCGCTGCTGGAACTGCTTCGGGTGCCCAATCTGGGACCCAAGAAGATCGGGCTCTTCTGGAAGGAGTTGGGAATCACTACGGTGGAGGATCTGGAAAGGGCGGCCCGTGCAGGCCGGCTGCGCGGCCTTCCCAAGATGGGCGAGAAGAGCGAGGCCAAGATCCTCAAGGCCGTACAGGGGATGCGCAGCACTGAAAAGCGCTACCGGCTGGACGACGGGCGCGAGGTCAGCCAGAGCCTGATGGGCTATCTGAAGGAGAACGCCCCCGTCCTTCGAATCGCTGCGGCCGGCAGTTCGCGGCGCTGGAAGGAGACCGTGGGCGACATCGACATCCTGGTGAGCTGCCGACAGCCGCCTGAGGTGATCGACTGCTTCGTGCATCACCCGGACGTTGTCGATGTGCTGGCCCAGGGGGACACCAAGGCTTCGGTGGTGCTGCGGCGGGGTCTGCAGGCCGACCTGCGCGTGCTGGAGGACGATTACTTCGGCGCTGCCCTGCAGTACTTCACCGGCTCCAAGGAGCACAATGTGGTGCTGCGCGAGCGGGCCAAGCGGATGGGCTACAAGATCAACGAATACGGAGTCATTCGGCTTGAGGACGGCAAGAAGGTGGCCGGCAAGGAAGAGGACGAGATGTACCGCGTCCTGGGCCTGGTGCCCATGCCTCCCGAGATCCGCGAAAACCGGGGCGAGATCGAGGAGTCTGAGCAGGGACGGGTTCCCGACTTGGTGGAGGTGTCCGACATCCGGGGCGACCTGCACATGCACACCACCGCCTCGGACGGCCGCGACAGCATCGAGGCCATGGCCCGCGCAGCCCTGGAAAAAGGCTACCGCTACATCGCCATCACCGATCACAGCAAAGCCCTGGCCATGACCGGAGGGCTGGACGAAGAGCAGCTGCTGGAGCATTGCCGCAACATCGAGCAGGTCAACGCGGCCATCCCCGAGATCACCATCTTGAAGGGGATCGAAGTGGACATCCTGGCCGATGGGCAGCTCGACCTGCGCGACGACGCCTTGGAGCAACTCGACGTGGTGGTGGCTTCGGTCCACAGCCGCTTCAACCTGAGCCGCGACAAGATGACCGGGCGCATCTGCCGGGCGCTGGAACATCCCCTGGTCAACATCCTGGGCCATCCCACCGGACGCCTGCTGACCCAGCGCGATCCCTACCAGCTTGACATCGAAGAAGTCATTCGAACGGCAGTCGAAAACCGTGTTTGCCTGGAAATCAACGCCCATCCGGCCCGGCTGGACCTCAAGGACGTCCACTGCCTGATGGCCCGCGAAATGGGCGCTTTGATCAGCATCAACTGCGATAGCCACGACACCAGAATGTTCCGCTACCTCCCCTATGGCGTCCACACCGCCAGACGAGCCTGGCTGTCGTCCGATGACGTGATCAACACCTATCCGCTGGAGAGGCTGCGAAAAGTGCTGGCTAAGCAGGAGTACCGGAATTAGACCGCACAGGGCCGCACAAGAAGTCTTCTTTCTCCTCTCTGCTCTCCGCGCTCCGCGCCCTCTGCGGTTTTCCCCTCTGCCTCTTCCCTCCTTGTCCCCGCAAAAAGAATCGCTTAAGCCATAATCCGTGGTTGAAGGCTCTCAGGGATTGTGCTAGAACCGTCAGCGTAGCGGAGATGTTCTAGCCATGGCTGCAATCCGGTGCCGCAGGCTTGGCCTGGGGATTTTTTTTGCCTTCTTGCTGGGGCCCGTTCTGATTGAACCCCTGGCAGCTCAGCCGCAATTCGGCGAGCGCTCCGGTTATGTAGGCTCGAAGGCCTGTGCGCCCTGCCATGCATCCATCACCCAGCGCCAGCTCAAAAGCAACATGAGGAGGACTTGGAGGAGCCCGTCCTCCAAGCCTTTTTCCGGCCAATACCGCAACCAGATCGATGAGGGTCCGCAGCCCTCCATCGGCTACCTGGTCTCCAGCCATGGGCAGGGCCTGAATTTCAAAGTCGAGGTGCCTGCTATTGGCTCGCGCGAATTTGAAGTCGAGTCCGTCATCGGAGGTTCCCGCTTCGGAGTCGGATTCCTGATTTCGATGCAGCGGCTGGAAGGCCTGAGGCTGGCCAGGCCAGCGCTGATCGAGACGCGCTACCGCCACAACAGCCAAACGGGCGGGCTGGGCCTGACCGCGGGTCATCCGCCCGCCAAGCCCAATGCTTTGGAAACCGTATTCGGGCGCGTGCTGACGCCCCAGTTTCAAGAGCGTTGCCTGGCTTGCCACGGGGCACCGTCCATGATGCCCAACGGGGAGCCCGGCATTAGCTGCGAAGTCTGCCACGGCCCCGGGCAGCCTCATTTGCAGGCCGTCGCCCAAGGAGGCCTGGATGATCTGGCGATCCTCAACCCGGCCAACGGCACGCCTGGGCAAGTGGTCGAGTTTTGCGGCCTATGCCATTCCAGCGATCACCTCACGCTTTACGACCCCCGGCCCCAGGACTTGCTGATCTCCAATCAGGCATTTTCGCTGCGGCAGTCCGAGTGCTTCATTCAAAGCGGCGGACAATTGGATTGCATCGCTTGCCACGACCCTCACGGCAACGCCCGTCATGATGACCCGGTCTACGTCGAAACCTGCAAGTCATGCCACGGGAGCGGTATCCAGGCCGCCACCTGCCCGGTCAATGCCCAGGACGGCTGCATCCAGTGCCACATGCCCAGCCACCGCGAAGGCGACATGATCGACCATTGGATCCGAGTGGTCCCTGCGCTGGGTTCGGCTCCAAAACCCCCTTCGGAATGGGTCAAGAGCCGGGTCGAGCCTCGTCGGCTCTTCCTGCGAGTGCTGGTGGCGCCAACTTCGGCCGAAGCCGATAGGATACGCCTGGAGATCGAGCAAGGAGGCTCGTTTCACGACTTGGCCCGCAAACACTCCCGCCATCCATCTGCGCCCATGGGAGGCTTTTTGGGAGGCATGCTGGTCAGCCAGATGAACACCGAGATGGCCAAGACCGCCAAAGCACTGGCCCCAGGCCAGCTCAGCCATCCTTTTCAGTTGGGCCGGGATTTCGCCCTCCTATACCGAATGCCTCGTGATTTCCGCAGCCTGGCGATCGGACTGGAAAAGGAATCCGCTGCACTGCTCCAAAAAGGCGACCTGCGGGGCGCTCTGAATGGATACCAGGAAGCGCTGCGCCGCTACCCTCACTTCTTGCGCGCCCTCAAAGGCATGGGGATCACTTTGCGCAAGGCCGGTCAATTCGATGCCTCCATTCAAGTTCTCAAAAGGGCTTCGCGCCTATATCCCCGCGATGCCGATGCGCTCTATCAATTGGGCCTTTCGCATGGCCTTTCCGGCCGGGTCCTGCCGGAAATCCCTTTGCAGCGCCGTGCGGCCTATTTGAATCCGGAGCTGGTCCCCCCGCGCATGCGCCTGGGCGTGATCCATTTCCAACAAGGCCGCCTGCGCGAAGCAGCCCGCTTCTTCGAAGAAGCCTTGCGGCTCAAGCCATTGTTGGGTGCCGCCTACTACAATCTGGGCAATACCCGCTTGCGGCAGGGCAAAAAAGAAGAAGCCCAACACGCCCTGGCTCTAGCCCAGAAGCTGAGGATGAAGTTTTCCGAACCTTCTGGGCGCCTCAAAGACAAGCCTTAGCGTTTGGGATTCCGCTTTTTCAAACTTGCTCCGCTTTTCGGTCAGGTCATGATGCTAGCATCGTAACATTCATGGGCGATGAGAAAAAAAGCAGCAGCAAAACTCCAAGCTTTGCTATCGGCAGGCGCGGCGGAATCTCAGTTGTTGACGCCTTAGTTGAAGTCCTCTGGATGGACAAGGACGAAAAATGGCCTACCCTTTCGCTTTCGAGGCTAGAAGAGCTTGTAGCTAGACGCCTCGATTACGAGGTCGCGTCCTCAACAGTCAGGTCGGCAATATACAGCCGACCCAATATATTTCAGCGTTTCAAGTCCAAAGACGGAAGGATAGCCTACGGGCTGTCTGCTTGGGCCAAGAAACAGGGCTGAGCTATTCTCCCTATTGCTGCAAGGCCAACGGAGAAGGACGGGCCATGACAGAGACCGACACCTCTCGAAACAAGTACTGCCAGGCCATGGATCTCACGAACGAAGCAAGCGTGGAGACCTTTTTTGTGGTGCGCCTTTTGGCCGAGTTGGGCTATCAGGATAGCGAGATCCTAACGAAGCGGGCTATCGGAGAACTTAGGGTTCCCAAGGGCCGGAGCCGGGAAAT
>JANQFM010000376.1 GCA_028277865.1 Acidobacteriota bacterium | reverse complement strand
GCCTAATAGGCCCGCAAGAAATTCTCAAGACTGTCAAGAAGCGATCCGCCTCCCTAAACCGGCCCCGGAGGGGGCCTCGGATATTAGCCGGTGGCTTCGCCGCAGACGGCTTCACCACCGGCTAATATCCGAGGCCCCCTCCGGGGCCGGTTTAGGGAGGCGGATCGCTTCTTGACAGTCTTGAGAATTTCTTGCGGGCCTATTAGGCGTCCCTAGCGAGGCGGCGCTTCTCTGTGCACTCTGTGCCTCGGTGGCACCCTTGCGGGGAGTTGGAGAGTTACGGAACCGCTCGACGGTGGCGGCCACATCCTGGAAAACATCGGGCAGCGCCCGGTCGGCATCGATGCGGTGAAAGTTGGCAAAGCCTTTCCCCATCTTCAGGACAGCCCGCCGGTGGTCTGCCAACCACTGTGCGGTCGCCTCACCCTTGCGGGCCAGCAAGACTCGAGGGGGGACATCCAAAAAGATGACCAGGTCAGGGACTGGATACAGATGCTGCAAATGCCACAGATGAAGACGCTTGGAAAGGGGAAGGCGCTTGGATTGATCCAGTTCCTTGGCGAAATCGAACAGGAAATGGCGATCATAAATCACCAGCCGTCCGCGCATTTGATGAAACCAGGAAACCGCTTGCCGAAACCACTCTTCGGCAAGCCGATTGATGAGCCGAAGGGCGTTGCGCAAGGGGTTGCCACCTTTGTTCCGGCCTGCCGACGGAACGGCTGAGGCGGAGTCGCCATTCCGTCGCCTCTTGAGCACGGAGATCAGGCGCGAAGTCGGCAAGGCAACGTTGCTGGATTCGACATTGACCCCCATGTACAGGTAATGGAGGCGCTGCGGGGCCGCCTCGACCAGCATTCGGGCCAACGTCGTCTTGCCCGCCCCGTCGCCTCCGATCAAAGCTATGCTGGGCATTCTTCTTCCTTTCCGAGCACACGGATTGCGGCAGCACAGAGCGCAAGGTAAAGCCAAAGGTACCTTTGGTAGGCCAAATGCAAAAAGATGCCCGTCCCGAGATAGGCGACCAGGCCGAACCAAAGCCCTGTTGCCAAAGCGGCGCTCTCGGACGGGAGGATGCGTCCCAGGCGCCGGAGGCGGCGCAGTACGTACGCCATCAGCAACCCGAAGGCGGCCAGGCCCACGACTCCTGTCTCAGCCGCCATTTCCAGGTAAAGTGAGTGGGCCCGTCGGGTCTGGCGGATCTCTCGGAAGGCGATGTCCGGATTGAGCTGGTAGTCGATCGAATAGTGGTCCTTGTACTGCCCGGGCCCGACACCCAGCACAGGGTGATCCAAGAAGACATTCACGGCCGAGAGCATCTCGGTCATGCGGCCCCGAGTCGCTCCGTCGGCCTCGACCTCGGCATTGGCGTTGTAGAGGCTCTCGACACCTCGGATGCTTCCGACCCTGAGCAGGTAGCCGGGCGCCACAATGATCACCATCAGCAAGCCGACAGCCGCAGCGCCGGCCGCCTGCCGCCAGCTCACCAAGCGCATCCCCACCATCATCAGGGCCATGACCACCAGGATGAGGAAAGCGCCCCGCGAATAGGACAGGAAAACCCCGCTGAGCGACATCAACAGGGCTGCACCGGCCATCCAGCGCAAGCTTCGAGAAGGGTTGTGGCGAAGTTGGAAGAAGGCCAAGGGCGCCAGCATCAGCATCACCTGGGCAAAACGGTTCGATTCACCGACCGGCCCCTGGGCGCGATGGGAGGTCCGCACCTTGGAACGCTCGCGCAGGATTCGGATTGCATTCGAGTCTGTCTGCTCCACTCCGAATTCCGTATCCCGCTGGGCCAGCCCGCCCAGGTTGCTGGTGTAGGTGCGGGTCAGGTCGGAGTAGAGCACTGCCGAGCCCATCAGGATTCCGGCCAGCAGCAAGGACCAGACCGCGCGGCGCAAGGAGGCCTCGCTGCGGATGACGTTGACGATCAGAAAGTAGAGCAGCAAGCCCTCAAAGGCATAGTTGGCCAGGCTGGCAAAGGCGTCGGAAGCACTTCTGGCGCCCAGCGAGCAGACCGTCAAGACCATGAACAACAGCCCCATCAGCCGGAAGGGCTTGTCAAAGATCAAACCCTGGCCGCGCAGGGCAAGGAAGTAAATCAGAGGGAAAAGCAGCAGCAGGCACAGCGCGGCTGCAATCGGTTTGGGAACACCGTGAAATTTCGAAGCAACCACCGGCAGGTTGGCATAGACCGCAAACAGCACCACCGGTGTGGCCAGTTCGGGCCATCGCAGCAGCAGCCCCAAGAAAGCGAATCCCGCCGCAGCCAGCAGCACAACCGGAGCACTTTCCCAGGGGATCAACACTCCAATGGCCGCCCCGGCCGCCAGCAGCAATGCCAGCATGCCCAGGTCGTTCGGAATGCCGATGCCGCGCCATGTTCGAACAGAAGTATGCATGACGTTCAAGCGCACAAGGATCGCAGCAGGGGAACCTTCAGGAGTTGGGGGAAAACCGATCCGATCTGCAGGCGTTTGCGCGAAAAGGCCAGGACCAGGGCCGAAGCCGCAGCCACCAGCAGGCTGGATACCACCAGGTCGGTGCCTCCCCACTGGCGGATGGCGAAGAGGCCCAAGGAGCAGCCGGCGATAAGCAGGTAAAACCCGATCTGCTCTTTGTCGAAGGCACGCATCTGCGCGATCTGCCGGAGACCGAATTGACGAAGCAGGTTGTGGAATATCATGGCCGAAGCGGTGCTGACGGCGGCGCCCAAGGCTCCCCATTGGGGGATCAGCAGGAGATTGAGCCCCAGGCTGGCCAGCATGGTCAGCAAATCGCCTGCCAGCAGGAAGCGCATGCGGCGGAAGACCTTCAAGGTATGGCTGTTGCAGCCCAACAGCACGTTGAAATAGTAGCCAAGGGCCAGAATCGAAAGCAGCATCTCTGATTCAGCATAGCGGCTTCCGTACAGCTGCTCGACCAGCTGTCCCGCCATGAAGAAGGTCAAGGCAAAGACAGGAAACGAAAGCGCCGAAATCCACAGGGTTGTTTGCCAGTAGAGGCGGTTGATCGCTGAGTAATCCCGGCGGGCCAGCAGGCGGGCGGCATTGGGGGTGAAAAGGACCGTCATGCTGGAGAGGACGATTCGATTCAAGCGAGCCGCCGGAAAGACCACGGCATAAAGAGCCACCTCCTGGGTTCCCCGCAAAAAGCCCAGCAAAAGGATGTTGAAGGAGTGCATGACCGTGGGGACCAAGTCGGAACTCAGTGCGGGGATGCTGAAGGAAAAGGCCTCGCGGACGGGGATTCGGATTGCACGCCAACTGAGATGCTTCAACAGCCCCTCAGATCGCAGCACCCCGCCCAGAGCCCAGATCGAGACACCTGTACCCAGCGCTGAAGCAGCCAGGTAGCCGTAGGCCAGCATCACAATGTCGCCGTTGAAGGCGCGCAGGGCCAGGACGGCTGTCAGCTTCAAGCCCGGACCCAAAAGGTGCTTGCGAAAGAAGATGGCCGACGACTTGCCGAAACTGGCGAAGAGATTGATGGTGGCCAGGTCAAGCGCCTCAAGCGGCACCAGGATGCAAAGCACCGGCAACAAGGGCAGCGCCGCCGGGGCGATCATGGAGGCCGGCAGCGACGCCGGTGCAAAGAAAAAGAACGAGACGACCGCCAGGCCGACCAAAAGGATGACCCCAAGGATGAGGACGAGCAATCCGTACAGCTCGGCGAACCGGCCTTGCTCCTGATAGATGGGAACAAACCTGGGGATGGCCGTCTTGAGGCCCAAGCTGGAAAAGGCCTGACAGCAGGCGATCAGCGAAAGGGCATAAGCAAAAGCGCCGTAATCCCCCTTGGCCAGGAATCCCACCATCAGCACCTGGGCGGCAAAGTTCAGGCCGATCGACAACATCTTGCCGGCCAGCAATATGCTGCCGCCCGACATCTGCCTTTGGACCGCACGGGCCGCTTCAGGTTGGGGATCGTTTTTCTGCACAGGGAGAATCACATGGCCGCCCGGTTGTCGGACTCCTGGTCAAACCCGGTCCAGCCACCCCTTTTGACCGCGCGCCGCCGCGTTGGGACCGCGTTCCAGTTGTAGCGCAGGCGGTAAAGGTAATAGCGGACCATCTTGATCCAGCCCCCCCTGAAGCGGCGCCCCGAGGTGAGCACCGTAAACTCTCTTCGACCGCTGTAGACGACGGTTTCCCCGGCCAGCTTGGCGGCGGGGCCGACCTGCAGGTCAACCGAGAGGCGGCCTTCATCGTAAAGGCTCAGAAAGAGCCCTTTGCGAGCGACGTAATTGCTTCCCCGCGTCGTCGGGATGCGCAACAGGTTGCGCTTCGACCAGCGGGCCAGGTTGTGGATGCCGATCTTGGCACGCACTGAGGCAAGGCTGCGCAGATCGTAAAAACCCACATGGCTGTAGGCGACTCCGGCGCCTTGCTTGACAGATTCGATATACCAATCGAGCAGTGCATTGACGTTGCCGATTCGGCAGTCGGCATCCAGATGGATGGTGACATCGGAGCGGGCGGCCCTGGTCCCCAGGGCACGGGCGCTGAGAATGACGACCTCCCCAGGCTGGCGGGCGCTGGGAACGTCGACCACCCGGATGCCCAAGCGTCGAAACCGCTCGACACGGCGGGGAGGCGAGCCTTCGGGGTAGTTGTTGATCACCAGGACGACCTCGAAGCGGTGCATCCCGCTGTACTGGGCCAAGTCGCCCAGCGGCATCAGGACGGTATCCAGGTCCGCCTGAGCGTTGACGGGGATCACCACAGAGGCGTCCGGCGAGGCCTGGGTGTCGCCCCTCAACTGCTGGAAGCGGTCGGGGACGAATGGGAGCTTGTCCATAGGATCGTTCATGGCGTGGACCTCAGAGGCCACCGCCGGGCTCGTCCCGGCGGGGCCGTGT